>CALUKG010000013.1 GCA_944321155.1 uncultured Bacteroidales bacterium
TTGTTCCTGTGAGTTATAATAAGTATCCAGATCTATGCCATCTATTATTTCAAACAATTGTTGCAAGGTTTCAGCTCTCAGCATCGCGATTCTTGTTTCCTTGAAATGTGGTATTCCCTTAAATGCCGGAGTTGCCGCCAAATGCCGTCTGCTATGAACAATACCCTTTCTTTCATCCCCCACCCATTCTATACTCCTCAAAACATGTTCTTTCAATATATCTACCTGCCATTTGAAATCACGGGGAGGAAGCAATTCACCCGTTTGAAGATAATGCTTCATATCCTCAAAAATCCATGGTTGTCCAACCGTAGCTCGACCTACCATAATGGCATCAACTCCATATCTATTAAAACATTCTGCCGCACGTTGGGGCGTGGTCACATCACCATTTCCTATGATTGGAATATGCATCCGAGGATTATTTTTCACCTCACCTATCAATGTCCAATCGGCATCACCCTTATACATTTGAGCTCTCGTCCGTCCATGAATGGCCAATGCTTGTATACCGCAATCTTGCAACTGTTCGGCCAGTTGGACAATTATCTTATTGTCATCATCCCATCCCAACCGTGTTTTTACTGTTACAGGAATATTTACTGCTTTTACGACAGCTTTCGTTATTTGCAGCATTTTGGGTACATCACGCAAAAGTCCAGCACCTGCACCCTTTCCTGCCACTTTCTTTACCGGACAGCCGAAATTGATGTCAAGAATGTCCGGTTTGGCTTCCGCCACAATTTTCGCAGCTTCAGCCATGGCATCCGGTTCACGTCCATAAATCTGTATGGCAACCGGCCTTTCCACATCGTAAATAGTCAGTTTTTGCTCCGTCCGCTTCACACTTCTGATAAGAGCATCCGAAGAAACGAATTCCGTATAGACCATATCAGCACCAAACCGCTTGCACAACAATCTAAAAGCAGGATCGGTAACGTCCTCCATTGGAGCCAATAGCAGCGCATTTTTTGGAAGTTGTATCATGTATTAAAACATTGAACAGCCGGAAAGTCATATAATGTCCTTCCCGGCTGTATAAGAATTTGCCTTATTTAAAAAATCACATTGTAAGAAACCGTCACGCCACGACTAGCTGGCACATAACGGCAAACACCACCAGAGCAATTATAACCAGCACGTGTACGGCCATAAGCCACTTGCAAACGATGTGAACGCCAATTGTAGCTGAGTCCTCCTGAATAATAATGCAACTTGGTAGCATCTATATTATACATATCGGACACATAAAGCATCAACGATTTGAAGAGTGACAATTCATACATGCCATATATCCACTGACCTTCTGCCTGCTTAGTATACAAATATTGCAATTCAGCTCTCATTGAAACATTTTTTGACGGAGTATATTTCACATCTGCAACAATAATGTTGGAGTGAACCTGATCACCATTGATTCCATGTCCTTCCACCACCTTTTGGTTATAAAGCTGATACATATACATGGCAGTAATAGACCATTGTTTGGTTATTTTCTTATCAAGCGTCAGATTAATATCTGTATAATAGGTTTCATCACCCATGCTGAAGAAGGAAGTCTTATAGCCATCAGTACCCATAATAGCTGCAGGATCAGTTCCATAAACATAGTCTTTACCGATTCCCCTGATATAGGTTGCATTCAGCTTGAGCATGGTACCATATCTGCCTCCCATTGCCGTACGGCGCTTAAAATTATATGACAATTCACCTTGAAATGCCCATTCACCATCAGCAATCTGAGTCGCATAAGGATAAAGTGCCGGCAAAGCATAGGTATGTGTCATTGAGAAAGCAGGTAGGTGATTGATAAATGCAGCCGAACCACTACGTGTTCTATCACTCCTAAACGCCATGTTTTCGCTTCTTTTCACTTGAAGCAAGGCACTCATACCTCTTTGTGAATAAGCAGCAGAAACCAACAAGGCTTGTCCCGGCCTATAGATATATCCATTATCCTTGCTTGGATCATTGAATTTATAGGCATATTCCACCAAAAAGTTCCAATTGTCTTTTTGCAAACGAGCTCTTACATCCGTTGCTGCCACATCTTCCGGCAAGTTAAGCTTATGCAAAGGGTCCTTCATCACTTCTTGTTCCGGTTCATGCTTACTAACAAATGATCCACCCAAGGTCAAACGCCAATTATTATCCATCATAGCAGGCACCCATTCTTCCACTCCCAACTCCAAATCAGCACCCCATACAGCACCTTTGCTATAATCAAATCCCAATTTATTGTCCTGATAGTCATAATTGAAATAAACGCGTTGCATACCTCCCAATGCTTTAAAACGAATGCCTTTGTATGGTGTAAGCACAAGGCGTCCACCGCGTAATGAATTGCTTATACCCAAAGATCTCTCTTCATACAGACGCAGAATAAATCCACTACCAAATTGGTCATAAATATCTCCCACAGTCAGTTCTGCCCATTTATATCTACCGGTTAAAAACAGATAAGGAATACCACCACCTGCGAAATCGTCTTCAAAACCAGGAAGCGGCTTCTGCAACATTTCCAATCTAGCTCCTGCAGTAATGTATTTACTGTTAAGAATCAGGTCAAGATAGGAATTGGATAGGAATTTACTGTCATACGAACCCGTTCCAATAGCAGGGTCTTCTTCCGGGAAAAGCATATCAGTCTGCAATGCGCCAGAAAGCACAACGGGTTCATTTTCCTCTTGCGCACGAACCAGCATTGCAAAAGAAAGAGTTAAACACGCGAGTAGGAGGTATATTTTTTTCATATCATTTATATTGAGTAAAGGACATGAACAAAAAACTTGTCCATATCCTTTGTTTAATCAATTACTTGAACAGTTATTATTTAATCTACCAATTCTCTAATTTTCTCAATGATGTTCTCTTCTGAACCATCGGTATATCCAGTATGTCTGTCAACAATTTTTCCATCACCATCAATGATAAAAAGTGCTGGAATTGTGCTAACACCCATAGCACGCTTGAAATCACCATTTGAATCGAGCAACACTTCATATTCCCATGCAGAAGCATCAACAAGCGGTTTTACTTTATTGACGTTCTGTCCTTCATCAATAGAAACTGCAACAACCTTCATTCCTGTTTCATCCTGCCAGTCAGGATAAACTTCATGTATTGCTTTCAGTTCTCTTTGACAAGGTTTGCACCATGTTGCGAAAAAAGTGATTACAAAAGGCTTTCCATCATTTGACAACTTTGCTGTATTGACTGTTTTTCCTTCGATAGTTTTGAGGGTTACAGCAGGTAATTGAGCATAAGCAACAGTAGAGCCTATCAACAAAAGCGCTACCAAAGTCAGTTTTTTAAATGCTTTCATCTTGGTTGTTTTTACGAATTAATTTATCATTCTCAGTTCCAATAATCATGCCGCTAGATTTAACCTAAATCGGTCATTAGAGCGTAAGAGATTACATTCCTCCGAGTGAAGCGGGTACTTTTGGGATGATTATCGTTTCTTTTCGGCTTTTTCGTATCCTCTTTTCGGTCATATAGCCCGCTATACTCCCTCGGAGAGAATGCAAAAACGCTCGAAAATATTCCGATAACATCTCCCAAATCCAATGACCGAATTGGGTTTAAGGTAATGTTATACGGATGATTTACACGTGTGCAAATATAACGAAAAATATCCGAGCGATGCAAATGTAGAAAACACTTTTACACTATGGCATATACAGAAACAAACGTTAAGGAAGGAATTCCGCATAATCCGGCAAACAAAAAAAGTGCGCCGGAAATCCGGCGCACCCATTTTCAATTAGTTGCGACAATCGTTATTTCACAAGCACTTTTGCTGTGTAATACTTATCGTCACCAGTTACAATCCGTACGGTATAGAAACCAGGTACTGGTATAGGATTAACTGTTACCTGTTCAGCCACTTGAGTTTGAATGCTTATTACCTGTCCGATACTATTGACAACCTCGATTCTCATACCATCACGCTCTTGAGCTGTGAACTGATAATCTACGGCAATTTCATGGTTACGTTGTACTGGGTTCGGTCTCAAAATCAGACTACCAGCGTCAACCATCTGCAAGCCCGTCTGAACTTGTACATTCAGATGTACAATACTATCACAACCTTGAGCAGATTCAAATACACCTTTAAAGGTTCCTGCACCACTAACTGATACTCCACCGAATTGGAATGGCAATTCAGCTTCCGTTACTACTGTATCACGTTCAGTTGGTTCAATAATGATTGGATGAACTATCTGATACAAGGAATCGCCACAATAGTCATTGGTTGCGCCAATGATGATAGCAATAGTAGTATCCTTTGTTACAGCTTCAATACTACCGTAATAACGTCCATCTGTATGCAGATAACCATCGAAATAATCACCATAGCAGACATCCATAGGAACCGCTTCGATTTTGTTCAGTTCTGTAAATGCCACATGGAGATATTCAGTCACTTCACAACCCTGCTCATTTTCATAAGTTCGGTTGTAATTACCCGGTTCGGTAATGAAGTCTGTTCCGAATTGGATTCCATCGCTTGGACGTCCGTTAGGACATATTGTTGTATCGATATGAAGTTCACGTGGCAAAACTGTCAGATGAAGAATGGCTGTGTCTTCCCCACATTCCGTATTGAACGTGCCTAATGGATAAGCATAATCACCCGATACCGTGTGTTGTTTTCCCTGGAACAATACGGATTCACCTTCACAGATGGTACGTGTAGTTTCTATGATATTGCTCAATACCGTCAAATCTACACGGACGATGCTGTCACAACCTGATGGAAGTTCAACTTCGAAATCATATACACCAGATTCCGTAAACTGTTCCATTACGCCATTGATTTCGAATTCGTAAGGAAGATCATTTTTGCAGATGGACGCTGTATGCGTAAATATCGGATTTTCCACCTTCATATCAAGACATACAAGTTGTGCGCAATCACCTTCATCTGCAGGCAATTCCAAATAATATCTCATTGTCTGCGGACGTTCAATCGAGAAGTCATATTCATCATCCTCATAAGGTATTTCTGAAGAGCAAACAGTTACTTCTTTCATGATGGTCTCTGCGGGTTCATCCACTGTAATTTCGAAATGGTAACGTTTGTCACAGCCATCATTCATGGATGTTTGTACATAATCTATCTCGTTCAATCCAGGAACAAGCTGATCTGCTGATATTACGACTCCAGCATGCACAAATTCTTCGCCAGAACAAATAGTAGCACTAACGGTTTCCGGTTCGCTTACGCAAGACAAGCGGACATCGTCTATCCAAAGTCTGCCGCTACCGATCAGATGTTTAATGGCCACATAGTCATAACCTTCAGGAGCATTGTCAAATAATATATCGGCTTCCGCATATGCCTGCTGGCTCACCAGTTTAGCTGTCTGGACAAAAGTACTTGCATCGTTCGGATCGCTCATCACTCCCACAATCAACATATTATCACCGCTCGTACGGTATTTCAGACTGAGACGCAACTCTCTGGTTTCCACACCCACTGACGGCAATACGGCATATATATCATCACCATAAGAATTGCCAAGATAAAGCGATACGCCGTCATAAGACTGACCTTCAATATCTGCCAGGAACGCCCATGGTCCTTCAAACCCCCAGGGGTCTGTAATGTTCAGGAATGTCCAACAATCAGGATATGTTGGATTGGTCGGAGCTTTCGGATCAGTACCATAAGAGTATTCAAAATCAGTGCTTACACCTGACATGAAACCGTTAAAATCTTCCAGATATGGAAGTGAACCGGTATAGCACAATGTGGATTTCGACAACTCCGTCCAAAAACTCTTGCTTGGAGATGATACACGGACATAGATATCATAATCTGTAGCTTCTTCCAAACCATTGGACAAGTATGTTCCTACACCATTGGACAATGTTACCTTATTAACGGTTCCTGTAGAACGGTCTGCACCGGCCTCTACCACTACAACTTCGGCCTCGGTTGCCGTTTCTGCTGCTGTTATTGTCAGGTCAATGCTCGTTCTCGTCGCAACTGCCTTTACTTCCGGTCTTTCGATTGTCGGGGTCAAAGCAATCTCCAAATTATAAACTGACAAGCCATATTTCGGATTTGCACGCAATGCCAAACGGGCACCTGATGCTGACACCTCTGACAAATCCAGCTCAAAAGACTTGACGGTTGTTGACATTGATCCTAAATCCAAGGTTTCGATTGCCACAAACGTTGAAGGATCCAAAATATTTGTAATATAGCCCAAGTCCATCGATTCCTGTTCACTGCCATTCGGGCCTGCCGTCATTATGAGAGTCAATTCAGAAAGTGCATTCGTGAATCCCGGCAAAGCCACCACATAAGCCTCACCGCTGCCTGTCATACCTAATTTTCCTCCTGAGAAGTTGGTTCCCGGTACGACATCCATCCAGCAATCAGGCATTCCCGCACTAAAGTCAGCCACATAGGACAGATCGTCAGTTATCGTCATCAAGTCACACTCAGTCGTAAAGTTGAATGATGCCTCAGAAGCGACGCTGCTAGCTTCATCACATGCTGAAGTGATACTTACTTTCACTTCATGGTCGATACCGGCAGTCAGACCGGTCAATTCATAAGATGGAGTGTTTTCTACCAATACTGATTCTTTCACTTCACCATTTACTGTACACGTTACATTCCAGGCGGCTTCTGTGTTACCTGCCTGCCAAGTAAATTTAGCAGACATATTGGTGAAGCTTACCAGTTCAATATTGGTAGGAGCATAACAGCTGCCACCCAAGACATCTACAGTAACCTCCTCTACTGTTGCGGTTCCATCTGTAACCATCAATACAATGTTTGTATGCCCAGCAGGAACATTCTTCAGAGATACCACTGCGGTTGTACTTTCAGATGCTGCCAGGTTCTGAAGAGCGGTATAAGTGTCAATTGTGCCATTCATGCTTCCTACTGACAACTGTGAGCCTTCGGCTGCAGTATAGGTCACTGAAATTTGTGTACCTGACAATGCAGCATCCACTACCGGAACGATTGCATAATCACCTGCCTGCAAAGCAATTGAACCAGAAGCCAGGGTCACCTGCTGGCTGAAATCCCAACATGCCGGCATTTCTTCTGCATCAAAGGTTTCAGAGTAGGGCAATGTTTTTGGTGCACACAATGTTGTAAACACAACAGGTTCACTCCAGGCTGTCCAGATACCGTTACCATCGGTAGCCTGTACCTTAACGGTATATTCCGTCTGCTCGGTCAGACCCGTCAATTGCAAAACACCATTTTCCGTTGTACTTTCCTGTTCGATATTGTTCACCATCCATTTACATTCCGTTGTTTCACGGCCAATCTCCGCTTTGACAACAGCACTGTTATGGGTCAATTCAGAAACGCTCAGATTCTTCGGCAGGAAGAAGCCCTGCTTCATCTGAACCTGGATTTTCTTCACATAAGCACTTGAATAGCGTCCCATATTATAGGAATCTGCACCAACAATACGTACTGCCATATTACTTGTAGCCTGCAATGTACCAACGGAAACTGTTCCGCTGGAATTTCTGTCAGCCAAAACCAGGTCACCACCAACGACAAATGTAGACGCATCTGAAGGGTCGGTCAGGAAGCCAGCTTCCATCTTGAAGTTCGCTGAACTTCCAGTTTCTACATAAATCTCCAAATCAGACAATGAATTGGTGAATTCCGGCAACAAGAGAACTGTAGAAGCAGTCACATAATTACCATAATTTGCACCGTAATTCCTCAAAGAACCGCTCAATACCGTATAGCAGTTATCTGTTTCTGTAAGAGTTTCAAAAACAACATATGGATTCTCTTCTGTAACTGTTTCCACTCCACAAAGTGTGGTGAAACTTACCGGTTTAGACCAATAGCCGGGTTGACCGTCACAGTAAGCACGGACATAAACATCATAGGTAGTGCTGCCTTGCAAATCATTTACCGAATAAGTCAAAGACGGTTCGTTTGCTGCTACAATACTTTCTACTGTTACCTGATCTCCAGCTTCAACAACAGCATAATCGAAATTAGTTCTAAGGTCAGAAAGTTCAATTGTTGCAGATTCAGAAGTAACATCTTTTACTATCACTGATTGCGGAGCTTCACAATCAGAATAGAGAGAAACAACCACATCATCAATCAACAGGCTGTTGGATTCCTGAACCCTAAATGCAATGTAATGAGCCTCAGCCCCTTCATATTGCAAGAAATTCAGCATTGATGCTTCCGCCTCTGCTCTAAACTGTACCGTTGTATTAGCTTCTGCGTCCAACTCGTACAAAGGAACAAATGTATTCATATCCAACGGATCGGTCATCACGCCCAGTTCAATAATTCCATAGCCCGCATAATCAAAGCTGATTACCAAATCACGCACATCATTCGTAAATTCAGGAAGGACAGCGATACAGTTGTTCAACGTCAGGCAAGTCCGACTGTTCCAGTAGTAGTAGCTCATCGGACCGCGTTCCACCATCGGATACACAACTAATCCAACAGCATTATACAGAGGTGTACTCCAGCACAACGGCATGGCGCCTGCTTCATAAGTATCAAAATTATCACTGAACGGTGTATCTGATGTCACTGTCTTAGCCACACATGTGGTCGAGAATTGTACCAATGAAGTCCATTCACTGGTTTCTCCAACACCACAGTTGGCACGGACATACAAATCATAATCAGATGCCGGCTGCAGTCCTTCTATCGTTGCCGTCTTCTCTGTAACGGTTTCCATCACTACCGGCTGGAAGCCGTCATCCATCAGACTGTCACGCTTCATGACTGCCACATCCCATTTCGTTCCTACTGGATCATCTATCGTAATAGTTACACTTGTAGGATCCGTCTCTTCTACAAGAACACGTTCCGGCTTACGGCAGGACGGAATGGCACGGATTTCTATATCATCCATGTAAATGTCTGCCCCACCCTGTGAGATACCTTCAAAAATCACATACAAGGCATTGTCTGCCTGGGGAATGACTACTGAATATTCGTACCAGCCTTCTTCTGACACTGTATTTACGGCATCCTCGTTCTGGACTCCGCCATAATGAGGTATGTAGGCCAGCATTTGTCCTCCAAGTGTATCCTGCTGGTAATTGGTCCATACACGTACACCTTCCAAGTCTTTCGTCGTTCCTGCCTGACGATAGATCCAGAAGACAACTTCATAAGCATTGGCTGTCGGTACATTCAATTTCGGAGAAATGAGCAAGGTGCGTGCTCCATTACGTCCCTTCAACAAAGTGGCAGCAACCGTACCACCATGGACATGAGCTGTACCCAAACTCCAGGCTTCGTCTTCATAATCCGTTCCTGTTCCCTGTTCCCCTTGAGCAATCTGTTTTAGTGTCCAACATTCACTGATATACATACTTTCCAGATTGGTGGTCTCCACATCCTCGAAACTTTCCGTGAATGGCAGACTCAAAGATTCGGAAGCACAGTCTGTACGGCATGCTGACGGCTGTTTCATCCATTCGCTCTTGTCACTGCCTTTGCAACCACGGACATATACGTCATATATCTTAGAACCCTGCAAACCGGTATATTCACCTGTCAATGATTCAAAAGTCTGGACATTTCCTTCCGATACATCAACACCGGTCGGAACCATCACCACTTCCCAGGATGTATTGTCAGACGGATCTACAATAGAAATATCGGCCGTTGTCTCTGATACAGCGGTTACAGTAACACCGGTAGGACGTAAGCATTCAGGGGTAAGCGATACTTTGAAATCATCCAGACGATAATCATCACTATCATGCGTGCGCAGTGCAATGTATCTTCCTGAATATCCCGTGAAGTTGACTTCAAACTCAACAAATTCACCTTCAACCTTAGGTATGCTCTTAACCAATACGAATGCATCCGGTTGGTCAAGAGATTCCAAAACACCAACTTCCAATTCCTTTCCTTCCTGACCTACACAGTAGGCTTTAAAGGTAAGAGTGAGATTACCGATAGGCTCCATCATTTCAGGCAAAGCTACCATACATTCATTCCACATCCACAACGCGACTTTTCCTACTGTATAGCCATCCTTGTAACTCAACGCCGGCAACATCTTACCATCAGTTCCACTCCATTCGTTCATTACCACTTTTGTCCAACACTCCGGGAATACTGTAAAGCTTTCCGCCGTCAGACCCAAATTCTCAAAATTCTGGGTATAGGGTAATGTCTCTATACGGTTGCACGGTGTACGGAATACATAATCAACCGTCCAGTCACTGTAACTGTCCGTACCACATACGGAACGAGCGGTAAGGACATATCCTGCTGTGTTCTGCTCTACCCACTGCAATGTGGTAGACTGTAAATCTTCATCCTGATTGTTTGTCACAGTTGTACGTTTTATCTCTTCGCCGTTTTTGGTCAGAAGGAATTCCGTCTGAGGGGCTGACGATTCCCAAGTTACAGCCAGTTCATCGCCATAAACCACCACATTCATATTGGTCACCTTCTGACATGCCGGTTTAGCACCCACTTTAACGTTGTCAATAATTACATTCTGACCGGCTGGCATGTTGATGGCTATGAAATGTGCATCCTTATAATCATCCCCCACATTGTCAAATGTTACAACCACTTCACGCCACTTGTTCTTATCCTTAACTGTTATCGTCTTAGCGGAAGAGAATGTTCCTGAAATATCGTTTGCGTCCTTTGCAACACCAATAGTCATCTGGTTGGTCAAATCCATACCATAAGCCATGAACGACAATTCCAGATTGCGAACATCCGTTATCTCCATCTCTGGCAAAAGATAAGTAAAGCCAGAAGACAAGTACAACGCAGCACCTCCTTCATAGGCTGTGGTTACTGTTTCCAATTTACCATTGGTGGTCCAGCAGAGCAACTGTGTCAAGCCATCTTCAAAACCATCTGAATAAACTGGAGATGTCAATGCGTTGCAACGTGTACGGAAAGTATATGGAACTGATACTTCAGAATCACCATCTTCCCCACAAGCTGTCACCACTGTAACAGAATATTCCATATCTGCAAGCAAGCCATCCCATGTAATGGTATTAGTTTCACTGGTACGGGTTTCTTCACCGATGGTAAAGTGATATTTTGTAGCACTGGTGCTTCCCTTTGCCTTAATTACAGCTGTTGCCGTAGTCGCCTGTACACTCTCAACAAACGGTGTAAAACAACCGTCTGCTTCTTCCACTTTAATATTATCTATCGTAGATACCTGACGGTCTTGAGGATTCATCCAATCGTCAGTCTGACCTGCATCATACGAATTCATCACCTGCTCAAATATCACATATATATTCTCGCCGCTCACCGGAATGCTGGCTGTATAGGTATGCATACCCATTGATGACTCTGCAGGAAGACCCAGATAGGAGTTGTTGATGGTACGCAACAATTGTGCACCCTGCAAGGAAGGAACATTGTTCACATATACCTTCATCACATTACGGTTCTGTTCCGGATAGTAAGAACTTCCTAAATTGTCTGTTCCTCGGTACATATCAAATGTCAACAGCGCAGCCTTACCTTCCGGAATGGCAATAGCTCCCGTAATGAGCAAAGCAGAAGAGGCGTCGCCCGTCGTTGATGAAAGGTTAGCGGCCATATCACCCCAATTGTCGCTGACTTCCCATTGCACACTGCCGGAAACAGTGAAGCAAGGTGACATTCCTGCACTAAAGTCCATCAAATATGGTATTTGAGAAATTTCGCATAATGTTGCGGCTGTATATGGCCCTGTCCATTCGCTGATGCCACCTTCGCCACAATTAGGACGAACATAAATATCATAATTGGTACCAGAAGTCAAATTTTCAAATAAGTGACTGGTCGTTTGAATGTTCTGAATTTTTTCATCTGTCACAGATTGTCCTGCAGGAACAATCGCTACATCCCAAGCCTTCTCACTCTGCATACCACCCAAGGTTATTCCTATTGTGGTAGCAGTAGATTCATGGTCTGTTACTTTAACCGTAGACACGCAAGTCGGCTTCAAATCCACTTTGGCATTTACCAACATGATCTGGGTTGTCTCTGATTCATCTGCTACAAGAGCCATATATGACCCTTCAGGACATGATGGATATGCAACCGTATAAGTTGTATTATCCCATGATCCACCCTCGAATCTCTCTACTTCCACAAAACTGTCAGAATTGGTCAAATCTGTCACATAGCCTACCAGTATATTTCCAGAAGGCATATTTACGGTAACCGACAGTCGTAAATCTCCCAAAGGATTGGTAAAGCCGGGAAGAGCAAGCATCTGTACACCGGAAGTGCTGTGCAGATGATAACTTCCTGAATATGGATCTTTCGGATTCTCATTCACAATTTCCCAACAGGAAGGATATGCCGCATCAGGATCACCGAAAGAAACGCTATAAGGTTCTGCCTGGGTAACCGTCAACGGATCACAATAAGTTGTGAAAGTGAAGCTTTCATTGGTAGACTCACCCTCGTTCCCATTGCATACGGAAATCACTTCTACTGAATGAGTATAAGACGTTCCAGGAGTCAGATTTTCCATACGATAGGAGGTTGCGTTTACCGTACCTTTATCCTCACCGTTGACCTTCACTCGGAAGGACGTTACACCACGACGAGCATCCCATGCATATTCCACATAGTCTTTACCATAGCCTGTCATACGGAGATTAACCGGAGAGATACATTCTGGAATAAGATCTATCTTTATATTGGACAATGAACAAGCATCGCCTGCACGGAATGCTATGTATTCGCCTTCGACTGATGCAACTGCATCCATTAGCAATTCAAAATCGGTAGATACACCAGAAATCCCTGCACCGGCCATATCCTTTTTGCCTTCCAATGTAACAGCATGTACTGTCGTAAAAGTATTGGGATCATTTATATCTGTCATGATACCAACTTCCAATGTCATTGATGTAAAAGATGCTGAATTGGCAGGTGTATAAACACCCGTAAAGCACAAGCGTAAAGTATTAGCCTCTACGCCGAAACCACATACCGCCAAAAGATTATCTTTCTGCATATTAATTTTAGAACCAGAGGCATTGGGGTACACTGCACCAGAAGACTTATCGATTGAAGTCAAAACTGCAGTCCAGCAGTCAGGAAGGGCACCTGAAATAACTGGTACATACGCTTCTCCCAAGTCTGTCGGTTCGCAAGGAGTAGTTACTGTCAATACAGAACTTTCCAAACTCGTTTCTGTACCACACGTTAAAGTGAGCGACAATTTGTATGTTGTGTTCGGTTGCAATCCATGCAATGTATAAGGATTAGATGTCACCGATACTTCTGTTGGTTCTTGTAGTTCTCCCTTCTCTCCCACCACGCTATAGGATAAGGTGCGAGCTGTTGGGACAGCAGATTCTTCCCATGTCAATGTAATGCTGTCAGCAGCAACAGCTGTCGTCTTGAAATCTGTCGGACGTGGGCATGCATCAGGAACAGCGACACTCAAATCATCAATATAGTAAGTACTTGCTACACCAGCCTCTGCATTAAACACCACATAAAAATCTCCTTCACCCGTCAAACCATAATCAGCAAGCGCTGACGTATTGAATGCATATTCTTCCCATGAGCCAGAAGATAAATCAACCGTCCCGATAGGAGCATAAGTTGAAAAATCATACGGATTAGTCATTATACCCACTTCCACTTTTTGTGAATGTTCTACAGCAAATGCCTTAAACGAAACCTCCAGATTTTCCAAAACTTCAGCATGAAGCGTAGGAGAAATTGCATAAGCATCATAAGCCTCTGTTGCCATAATTTTCATGGCAGCACCACTATCACCCGCTTTATAGTTGGTTTGCAAAGCTGGGAGCGTAGGATTAGTACCACCCACAGTCCAACACGGCAACACACCAGAACGCTGGCTATTGAAATTTTCCGAATAAGGTAAAGTTGAAGCCGCACATGGGGTTGTAAAGGTAAGTGATGCAGAAGGAGATGTCAATTGATAAGCATAATTACAATCTCCCTTCACCAACAGAGTATATGTTGTACCAGCCTCAAGGCCTTCCAATGTGTGTATCTGATCAACGGCCTTTTCGGTACGGACCTTCACGCCATCTTTCCACAACTCAAGCTGATATTCACTCGGCGCAGTTCCTGCGTTAGCCAAGATTGACCACATGAAAGTTGCAGAAGTTGTCGTTGCCTCATAAATACTCAAACCAACCGGTTTAGCACAAGTCGGAACATCCTCAATTTTCACTTCATCCAAATAGATGTAGGCCCCATCTGATGAACCGTTGGAAGTTGCCACAAAAACGACACGCACCTGATCACCACGCGAACAAGGGACTGCATATTCTGCCAAAGTCCATTCCAAACCCGTTGTGGTTGGTGGCAGCAAAACATTGTTTTCATAAGTAGCACCATTGTCACGTGAAACATAAACTGCAAATTCACCCGCATTCTGATTGCGATACCAGAATGAGACCGTCACATTACCCGACACCTCTACTGCAGGCGTCATTAAGATCTCTTTTTTTCCCACCAATTCGCTTGTTTGCCCAAGATTTCCGCCGGTGGAATTGAAACGCAGACAACGGCCTGAATATCCATATTGATAAGCAGCAAAACGTTTATCTTGGGTGATATCACCCCCACTGCTCCATCCTTCTGGAATGCCATTGGCCAAAGCATCGAATGTTTCATTCAGATAAACCGAAGCAAAAGCATTCGAAGCACAGAACGTCAGCGCAAAAACAAACGCCGTACGCCAAAAGTACTGTAATAGCTTCCTCATAAAAAAAACTTTTAGTTAAACATTGAATTATTGACTGATGTTTCATCAAACTTTCATATCATTGCCACCACTAAACGGAACAGGCACAAAATGACTAACTCATTTTGAAAAACCCAAATTAAGCAACATCCGAAAATAGTTGTAGCTCCAATAACAAAGTCTTTCTGAATTCTATTTTTTCTTTTCGAGACACGCTGATTTTTTCTTACTGATTTAAAGTTTCCACAAAAAACTTCTTCTTACCATGCAAAGAAAATTTTCCGCTAATCATCTTTTTCAGAACAATTTAAATGACATATTAAAGCATCGCTTCGCACCTAAAGAAGAAAAATGAACTATGCAAAGTTACCTTTTTTTATTTTAATAGCAAGTACCAGCATATAGCCACAATCATTTTTCTTTCTTTTTAACGTTAATATCCTTCATTAATACATATTGCTATATTGAAATGAAGCATCTCAAGGGACAAGTTCGTCAATAGTTTTCCCATTTCATTTTTCAAACAAAATAAATTCACATCATCTTCTGATATTTTTTCCATAAAAACGTCAATATAAGCTATATTTTCAAAGCAATATCAGCTTGACACATAGCTGTTAATAAACAAGAAAAAAGCGAGGTAGAAGTATCGACATTTGCCCATATATAAAAAAGAATCTATATTTGCGAATTACATAACACAACCCTCCAAACACAACAAAAAAAAATGATTATCATCATAAGAAAGACAATCAATGCCAGGGACAATAGCACATTAAAGTCCGTAAGCAAACGCACACTTTCATTTGCCATATGGGTGGTAGCTATGTTTTTTTCAATATCAATACAAGCACAAACCATAACACCACTCCCCTATTTTTGTGGATTCGAAGATGCCGCAGAAAATGCACAATGGACACTCAATTCTACAGCGACCTCAGCAGTCGTTCTGCCTAATAAATGGTTCATAGGAAAAGCCGCTGCCCAAATGGGTCTGCAATCACTTTATATTTCAGGTGATGAAGGCCAAACGAACAGCTATGTGACTCAAAAGGTTGCGGCAGTTTACGCTTACAGAGAATTCATTTTACCGGCAGGACAAACACATACCATTTCTTTCCATTATCGTTCTTTAGGAGACAATAGCTGTAAATTGTATGTCTGCTGGGTACCAACTTCCATCAGGCTCAATTCTATAACTACAGGTACATTACCTACATGGGTAAACAGCAATCAGATAGAAGCTATCACTATTGAGCCGGGCGCCGAATGGAGAACTGCAACGGGACAAATTCCACAATCACCAACTGCAGTAACCCGTAGGCTGGTTTTTATATGGGCAAACGATCCATCCACTTCCAGTCCAATACCGCCATCAGCTGCTATTGACAACATTCAAATTGTATCTGGAGAAAGCACACCTCCTACTTTTATTACAGCGACCGTCACAAGTGGGACGACAAATGTAAATGTCAGTTGGCAAGGAAGTAGTGAAAGATATGAACTATTATACAGCAAATATGGCAATAGCCGTACTGATACCATCAAAAATATATCTGGTACGTCACAAGATATATTAAACATGCAAGATGGTGTTTATGAATTTTGGGTGAGAGGGATAAATCCAGCAACAGGTGAAATGACAGCATGGGGTTTTTCCAATACACTTATTGTCTATGATCCAAGCAGATATTGCATTGATTATATGAATCTAGACGCTGCTACCTGCCGGACACTCCACATACCTAACAGTACCCCCATCACTCCTAATTACGAGACGGATTCCCGCATTACCAAAACAGTGGGAAAAGTCGATTACGGATTCCGAAGTAATCGCAGCCAACATACCTTGCATTATCTCCCGGAAGAAAAAGACCCAAATACCAATTACCAACTCACTACCACTCCACCAGACGGAAGTGAATTGGCAGCAGTACGATTGGGTGGTTCTTATGTAACAGCCCCTCCGGGAGGAACTGCCAGTACTAGTTTAGGAGAGGACATAACGTATGACATGAACATAGTGCCTGGATCCAAGCAAATCTTATTATTAAAATATGCTGTAGTTTTAATGGACCCGAATGATGAAACTCATGATGCTAATGGTAAACCCCGGTTTATCATACAGATATTAAATAGAACCGGAACTACTGTATTAGACGAGAAGTGTGGTTTTATTGATTTTTCAGCTGGAGTTAACACAGAAGGCTGGCATAGTACAAAACAGCCAGACATCAACGGAACAATTCGTGATGTATACTATAAGGATTGGACTACATTAGGTATCAATCTCTCTGAATATTCTGGACGTATCAAAATTCGTTTGATGACTTCAGACTGTAATTTAAGCGGTCACTATGGCTATGGATATTTTACCCTTAATTGTCAAGAAGCTACTGTCGAAGGTGTTTCTTGTAATGGAGGAGGCGAGAGCGGTGTTTCTGCCCCTATTGGTTTCAGTTATGAATGGTCACCCAAATATCCAGATGAGAATGAATGGTGGGAAAGTTATAATGGAGGAAACAATATCGTATGTACAGACAGAACATTTTTTCCTGTTAAAGAAGACACTTGTACCTATACCTGTCGCCTTATCTCGTTGGAAAACGAAGAGTGCGAACTGGAAATAGATGTCTCACTTATGCCAATGTTACCCCACTCTGCATTTACTCCATTCCACATGCCAGATACATGTACTAATCTAGTCAGAATCAACAACAGCAGCTATGTGATGCGAGGCGACAACATGACTAACCTAAAGCCGGAAACTTTCTATTGGGACTTTGGTGAAGGTGCAGAACCCCGCACTTCAACATTATCAAACTCAGATATCTGGGTCAAATATCCTCAGGAAGGGGGTTTAAAGACCATCACGCTTAAAACAGGTATGTCAAATGACGAGTGTACAGACAGTATTGCCGTTGATTTCTTTGTTCCTGCTATTGGTGACAGAGATACTACCATCTACCGTTATATATGTCCAAACGGAGGAAGAACGACTGTATTGGGACACACCTTCCGTTCAGCTGCGGATACCATTATGCATACAAAAACCGTTGCAGGATGTGATAGTGCCGTACATGTTATTGTCAGTGAAGTTGAACATAAAATCATACAGATTGACACACTTATATGTTATGGAGACAGTATCTATCTAGACTATGAAGGACGACCATGGTACCTGCCTGGCGAATACCAGACCACACTCAAGGCAGAAGGGGGATGTGACAGTGTAACCATTCAATGTACATTACGTCGCATGCCAGAAATGAAGTTCAACGTAACTTATGGACGCAGCGACGAAGCTCCTAAATCATTCGACTTGATAATAGAAGATTTAACAGAAGGTGATGGGAAGCGTACTGTCATAAGAGATGGAGATTCTGCATTATCACTCAAAGGGTTGAAACCAGGAACATATCAATTAACCATGATTGATTCATTAGGATGTGAGAAAACCATTACATACGAATTAAATCCCCCAAAAGTTAAATGTAAAATAGGGGACATTGGTTTGGTTTGTGGTGATGATGAATACTATTATATCCCATTGGAAGTAATTGAAGGCGTCTTGGATTTCTGTGAGGTAAGTTATTCTGCAGATGCTGTAGCAGCTGGCTTTCCTTCACAGGCTACACGTGTACTTCCCGATGAAAACAACATGTTGGAAATGGCACTACCAGCTACTACTCCTCCAATACCTATCAACGAATATGAAGTAAATATCTATTTGGAGGATTTGAGTTATGACGAAGGACAAACTTTATCTACAACCTTCACACTCAGTTATCCAAGTAGCATCATTGCACAAAAATGGAATGATGTCTTAGCAATTTATAATGAAGATTACAATAATTACGGTGATAATTTTGATCAATTCCAATGGTACAAAAATGATGTGCCCATTTCTGATGGAACAAATCCATATATCTACCTAGGAGAGGGCAATACATTTAACGGAAGTGACGAATATTACGTGGTTTTGCGGCGCGTTTCAGACGGAAAAACCTTCAGAACCTGTCCGTTTGTCCCGCACATGAAGGCCACCAATAACATTGCCGTGTATCCGTCTCCGGCAAGGAGCGGGCAAACAGTACAAATCAGGGGTATAGACGAAGACGCTTCCATCAACATTTTCGGTATTGCCGGTGAAAAAGTAAATCTGCAAAGGGTTTCAGAAGCATCCATGGCATTCAAGGCACCGGCCAAACAGGGTCTATATATCATAAATATAGAAACAAAAGAACAAAACATGCGATTAAAGCTACTTGTATATTAAACAAAACACGATATAGTACTATGAACAAAAGATTGCTAACACTATTATTTGCCGTTGGCACTATGTTTTTTGCATGGGCAGATGAAGTTTACATTTGCGATTTTGAAAATCCGGCTCAATGGCCACAATGGCAAATGAAGCAAAGCCGTGTAGCCCCCAACACACAATGGTTTATTGGAGGTGCAGAAAGAACTTATGGCACTACGTCCTTGTATGTAACGAAAGATAATGGTCTAACTGCTGACTATGATAAAAACACATATGGAATACCAGCCTACGTTAGATTGCCGTTAACAGCCGGCAATTATCGAATTAGTTTTGATTGGAAAGCAGATGGAAACAGTGGCAACGACAGGCTGTGGGTGGCTCTAGTTCCCAAGGAAACTGACATTTTAGCCACTGAGATATCAGGACTTCCCAACGCCATCACATCCAATCTTATCCATCCGGATCCATTCCATGGAAGCGGACAACAATGGAAAACGGAATACATCGATGTACAAATGGTGAGTGACAGCATGCAACTGTGCTTTTTTTGGGAAGTGACCAGTGTCAATGCCAATACAAAACCAGGAGCCTGCATCGACAATGTACAAGTAGTTCCTAACGAAGCCTCATACAAAGAACCTGGAAATATATTTCCAGAAAACACGGAAAGCGGATTTACGTTAAGTTGGACGGGAAATACACAGGCATATGAAGTTCTGACATATAATGTAAAAACAGGAAGTACCAATTATGAAGTAATGTTTGTTGAAGGCAATCAGTTTACAATGCCTTATGAGTTAATAGAGGAAGGTGCTTTTAAATTTCGCGTACGTCCTATCACAGATGATACCATACCCGGTTTATGGACAGAAACACGCGTCGTAATGGTATACGACCCGGAAAGTAGATGTTTCGATTATATGAACTTTTACTTGCCTAATGTCAAATGTACTCACGGACCATTTGACGATCCATATGCTACTGTTGAAGTAATTGATAATGGATACACAGAAATGAGCAGCCGCCATACCATTCACTACATGGGTGAAGTGGATCCACGTACCTTAACAGGTCGAAATCAATTGAGCACACTTCCTCCAGGGGAAACACTTGCTTCTGTACGCCTAGGTGGTGAATGGCGCGTTAACGGTGGTAATATAGCCCAATCCATTACCTATACCATACCCATCACAGAAGGTATTGGCCTAATAGAGTTCCAATATGCGGTTGTTGCTCAAAGCGGTGGACATGATTCACATGAACAGCCACGATTTACATTGGAAATACGTGATAAAAATGGAGTTTCATTAGGCGAATGTATGAAAGCTGATTTTCGTCCCCCCAAAAATAACCAAGACTGGCAAAGCCAAGGAGGAGAAAAAAGCGGGTGGTATAAAGCTGATGTAGAATTGACCAAGTTTGAAGATGTCTTTTGGCGCGACTGGACACTAGTTGCGTTCAACGTAGAACAATATGTAGGTGAAGATATTCAAATCATCATCACCAACCGTGCTTGTAAACCAGGTGAGCATTGGGGTTACATCTATTTTACACTGGGCTGCGCCGATGGCAAATTACAACGTTCTGGCTGTGAAGATCCCAACAACCAGTATCTGATTGCACCAGATGGATTTGATTACGAATGGGAACGTCCGTTTGATTATGATAGCCTTACCGGACCATGGTATGATGGCCAGGATGTATATGCACGAGAACTATATGTCGCTCCCAACGACACCAATACCTACACCTGTTATGTAATGCCCAAAAACAACCCACGCTGTTATTTTACATTAACAGCATCTGGCATACGTCAATTGCCCAAAGCGGATGCAGAATACGAACATACCCCACACGATTGCATCAACGAGGTTACCTTTACCAGCAAAAGTGCTGTGGTTGGTAGCTATACTACTGAAGAAGGTGTTTCCGTTGACACCATCATAGGGCCTTGTGATTTAGCATGGATGTTCGGGGAAAATGGTGAATTTGGTGTATCATCAGAAATATCTCCCAAAGTGGAATTTCCTAAAGAAGGAGGCACCTTTCCTGTAGCTCTTGTAGCCATTATGCCTGATTCTGAGGACGAATGTTCAGATGTGTATGAATTTAATGTAACCGTTCCTTCCATACAGGAGTCAGAACACATCACCAAGAAACAGGTGTGTGATGGTCTGGAAATAGCATTTGAAGATAGTACTTACAACATCACCAAAGACACCACCATACAAGTTGTATACGAAGCATTTGGTGGATGTGACAGCATACGGACATTGGAAGTTACTTTGATTGATCCAGACACTATCTGTATGGGAGGTAGTTATGAGTTCTACGGCAACACTTACACAGAGGCGGGAACATATACCTACAGAGCTCAAGGAACAGAGGCAGATGGATGCGACAGTATCGATTACGAACTATGCCTTGTCGTACTTGACACGTTGGATATGGAAATTGGAACCCCTGTCAATGAATCGTGCAATGCTACCGACCGAAAAATACTTGTTCCTTACACCTTACTAGCGGGTGTCGCCACGGTATTTGATGTTAGGTTTGATGAAGAAGCCCATGCACAAGGATTTACAGACATGATTGGTCTGCCTGTTCAATCTGCAGAAGACGTAACTTTTAATATAAGCAGCAGCGCCATGCCAGACCGTTATATTGCCACATTCACATTTTACAATGAGTATGATTGTGGTGACAAGACCTTTGAAGTTCCTTTAGATGTATATTATCCAGCTGATGTTATGACCCACAGATGGGATGATGTACTTGCTGTTAGAAACGAGAATTATAACAATCCCAATGGAGAAGGTTACAAATTTACTGCATTCCAATGGTACAAGGATGGACAACCCATCGAAGGAGAAACAAAATCATATCTGTATCTACCTAATGAAAAATTGGATTCAAATACAGAATATCAAGTAGCATTGACACGTGAAGGTTCAAATGAAAGTATTCTCAGTTGTCCAGCAGAATTTACCATTACAGATAAAGATAAAAATGTTAATATCAAACTGGAAACCAGCTATTCTAAAGAGACATCTCAAGGAATGCCGATACGCATATATGCAAACAAACCTGTCAGCGGAACTGCAGTTGTATATAATATGTTTGGAATGGTAATAAGCAGTACAAAAGTGACAGAAGGAGAATACGAACTACCTATACCACCAACAACGGGCGTGTACATTGTGAAAACCGTTTTGCAAGATACGGACAGCAACACTTATGAACAAACAGAACGCATCATTATACAATAATAAGTATAATTACTAAACGCCAAGAGGCAGATTTCTTCCCGGAATCTGCCTCTATTATTTCATGGCATCTCAACGAGCTACATTCTTACACATCATATATAAGTTTAATAAGAATAAAAAGGAGGACAACTAATCTTTAGTATAATTGGTCAAATAATGGCTTTGCAGTACCTTTGCAAAAAAATTTGAAGGCCAATATTCAACCAGCTCTTGTGGCACCTATAGCCTATGTGAAGTTAAGGAACCACAGAGAACAATTGAAAATCATAAATTCCTTTGCATTTGTACTTGAAGACAGCACTACGCATACGGAAGGTAGATGCAGATGCAAATAAGCAACAAGAAAACTGATGGCCTCTGATTTGCATGTATGAATATCAACAAAATAAGTATAGAAAAGATTGTGTTATGGGAAAAAAGCAGAAGATTAACAAAGTGGAAGTACGTAATTTGCACATAGAAGATTACCAACAGCTTTCACAATCATTCAAACGTGTCTATGCAGACAAAGACGTATTTTGGACACACGAGCAAATAGAGAAACTTATCAATATATTTCCCGAAGGTCAAGTAGTGACAGTAGTAGACAATAGAATTGTCGGATGCGCTTTGTCCATCATTGTTGATTATGACCTGGTGAAGGGAGACCATACTTATGCCAAAGTAACAGGAAATGAAACCTTTGATACGCACAATCCGGAAGGTAACATTCTTTATGGTATCGAAGTCTTTATACATCCTGACTACCGAGGTCTACGTCTGGCAAGACGCATGTATGAATACCGCAAGGAATTATGCGAAAAACTGAATCTAAAAGCGATTATGTTTGGTGGGCGTATACCCAACTATCATAAATATGCCGACAAGATGCGCCCCAAAGAATATATTGAGAAGGTGCGCAGCCGTGAGATATATGACCCGGTATTGACATTCCAACTTTCCAATGATTTCCATGTACGTAGGGTAATGAAAAACTATCTGCCCAATGACGAGGAGTCTAAACATTGCGCTACCCTACTCCAGTGGGACAACATTTATTATCAACCACCCACACAAGAATTTGTTGACAAAAAGACTACTGTGCGTGTCGGTTTAGTACAATGGCAAATGCGTTCCTACAACACACTTGACGATGTATTTGAGCAAGTGGAATTTTTTGTTGATGCCGTTTCTGACTACAAAAGTGATTTTATTCTGTTTCCTGAATATTTCAATGCTCCACTTATGGCCAAATACAACCACCTCGGTGAAGCACAATCTATCCGTGAACTGGCGCAATATACAGATGCAATGAGAGACAGGTTTATTAACTTGGCTATCAGCTACAACATCAACATCATCACAGGAAGTATGCCTTACATAAAGCCTGATGGTGGATTGTACAATGTTGGCTTCCTTTGCCGACGCGACGGCTCGTATGAGATGTATGAAAAAGTACATGTCACCCCAGATGAAATCAAAAGCTGGGGCTTAAGCGGAGGAGATATGGTAAAAACATTTGATACAGACTGCGCCAAAATCGGTGTGCTCATATGTTACGACGTGGAATTCCCGGAACTGTCACGCATATTGGCCGACCAAGGCATGCAAATATTATTCGTTCCATTCCTTACCGACACCCAAAATGGCTATTCACGTGTAAGAGTATGTGCACAGGCCCGCGCCATTGAAAACGAATGTTTCGTAGTTATAGCAGGTAGCGTTGGCAACCTGCCCCGTGTCCACAATATGGATATACAATACGCCCAGTCCGGCGTATTCACTCCATGCGATTTCGCATTTCCCACAGACGGCAAACGTGCAGAAGCCACGCCAAATGCAGAAATGATTCTCATTTCCGACGTAGATCTCGACCTACTCAGCGAATTGCACACCTATGGTAGTGTCAGAAATCTGCTGGACAGGCGGCATGACCTATATGAGTTGAAAGTCAAACATTGAATGTACTAAAAGAGAGGAAAATAAGACATAAAATCAGTGGTAAAACACGCACTTGTCCCATTGCCACTTTTTTAGTACCTTTGCAGCCGTATTAGAAGGATAAAAAGATTCAGGTATCAAACCTGTCATACTTACATTTATTTGGATTGTACAGAAAGAATCTTCATTAATTAATTTATTAACTAAACAAAAAACGACTATGGTTTATTCAAGCGAAGTAGAACACATGTGTGTCGTAAAAAAAGGACCTAACCACGGCCCGGCTCCCATACCTGAAGAAGGCAAGTGGGTAAAAGCCAGAGAGATCAAAGATATTTCAGGACTTACACACGGTGTGGGTTGGTGCGCACCTCAACAAGGAGCCTGCAAACTTACATTGAACGTAAAAGACGGCGTAATACAAGAAGCATTGGTAGAAACAATCGGTTGCTCAGGTATGACTCACTCTGCAGCTATGGCATCTGAAATCCTGCCAGGCAAAACCATTCTTGAGGCATTGAACACTGACTTGGTATGCGATGCCATCAATACTGCTATGCGCGAATTGTTCCTTCAAATCGTATACGGACGTACCCAATCAGCTTTCTCTGAAGGCGGTTTGATGGTAGGTGCCGGATTGGAAGACCTTGGTAAAGGTTTGCGTAGTCAAGTAGGAACCATGTATGGAACATTGGCAAAAGGTCCACGTTACTTGGAAATGGCAGAAGGTTACATCAAAACCATTGCTTTGGACAAAAACGACGAAGTATGCGGTTATGAGTTTGTTCACCTTGGCAAGTTCATGGAAGAAATCAAGAAAGGCACTGATGCCAACGAGGCATTGAAGAAAGTAACTGGAACATACGGTCGCTTTACTGAAGAACAAGGTGCAGTTAAACACATTGACCCACGTCACGCTTAAAATAGGAGGAAGAGATTATGATAAGAGAAGTAAAATTCGAATCACAAGAGCGCCGCATCAAACAAATTTTGGCAGCTTTGAACCAATATGGCATTAAAGACATCGAAGAAGCCAATACCATTTGTGACCAATATGGTCTTGACCCCTATAAAGCATGTGAGGAAACTCAACCTATCTGCTTTGAAAATGCAAAATGGGCTTATGTAGTAGGTACTGCCATTGCATTGAAGAAAGGTTGCAAAACTGCTGCTGAAGCTGCTGAAGCAATCGGTATCGGTTTGCAGGCATTCTGTATTCCTGGTTCTGTTGCCGATGACCGCAAAGTAGGTATTGGTCACGGTAACTTGGCTGCTATGTTGCTTCGTGAAGAAACCAAATGCTTTGCATTCTTGGCTGGTCACGAATCATTCGCTGCAGCAGAAGGCGCTATCAAGATTGCTGCTAAAGCAGACAAAGTTCGTAAAGAACCATTGCGTTGCATCTTGAACGGTCTTGGTAAAGATGCAGCTCAAATCATCAGCCGTATCAATGGATTTACTTATGTACAGACTGAGTTTGACTATTTCACCGGCGAATTGAAAGTTGTTCGTGAAATCGCTTATTCAGATGGTCCTCGTGCCAAAGTAAAATGCTATGGTGCTGACGATGTACGTGAAGGTGTAGCTATCATGTGGAAAGAAGGCGTTGACGTATCTATTACAGGTAACTCTACTAACCCAACCCGTTTCCAACACCCAGTAGCTGGTACATACAAGAAAGAACGCATCTTGGCAGGTAAGCCTTATTTCTCAGTTGCTTCCGGTGGTGGTACAGGCCGTACATTGCACCCAGACAACATGGCTGCTGGTCCTGCTTCTTACGGTATGACTGACACTATGGGTCGTATGCACTCTGATGCACAATTTGCTGGTTCTTCATCAGTTCCTGCACACGTAGAAATGATGGGCTTCCTCGGCATCGGAAACAACCCAATGGTAGGATGTACTGTAGCATGTGCTGTTGACGTAGCTCAAGCATTGAACAAGTAATTCATACTAAACCTATTTACAAGGGCTGCATCAAAATGATTCGTTTTGTTGCAGCCCTTATAGTTTTTCCAGATAGAGAAGAAATTTAGAATGACAATAAAAGAGTTTTACAGATGTAACTAACTGAATCATTTTGCAGACACTCAAAAACTCAGAGCAATTTTGCAAATGCCTTCATTGTTTCTAAAAAGAAGAAAAGCTGTACTGCTTCGATTTTGCATATTTTTCTTCAACAAATTCTCACTTATTTATCTTAAATTCCTATCTTTGCCCTTTCAAATCAATACAAACACAATGGAAAAAATAAGTTATGCATTAGGCCTCAGTTTAGGCCATAGCCTGCTGAACAGCGGCATCAATAAAATGGATTACAATCAGTTGATGAACGGTATCAAGGATGTTTTGGAAGGAAATAAGCCTGCCATGAGCACCCAAGAAGCCCAACAAGTGATAAGCAACTTCTTTGAAGAACAACAAGCCAAAGCAGCAGAAAAAAATATCAGCGAAGGAAAAGCATTCTTGGAAGCCAATGGCAAACGTGCAGAAGTTACCACTACTGCCAGCGGTCTTCAATATGAAGTTTTACAGGAAGGAAACGGCGAAAAACCAAAAGCAACTGACAGAGTGAAAGTACACTATCATGGTACTTTGCTTGACGGCACAGTTTTTGACAGCTCTGTAAACCGTGGAGAACCTGCTACTTTTGGTGTAAACCAAGTGATTGCAGGATGGGTAGAAGCATTGCAACTGATGCCTGTAGGTTCGAAATGGAAACTTTATATTCCAAGCGAATTGGCTTACGGAGCACATGGTGCCGGTCAAAGTATTGCTCCCCACTCTACCTTAATATTTGAAGTTGAACTGTTAGACATAGAAAAATAATGAGAAAACTCATTACCTTGAGCCTTTGTTTAGCATTGGCGGGTGTAATTACCACTGATGCCAAACCACGCAAGCACAACAAAAAAAAGGCAAAAATTGAACAAAGTGCAATATTGGCCAATTCTACCGACTCAGCAGCGTATTGTTTGGGTGTAGTATTAGGTGCCGACTTGCAAAACATGGTGAATAATTTTCCTGGTGACAGTATCAACCCTCACCTGCTTATGCAAGCCATGCAAAAAGCATTTTTAGGCGATTCCACTGCTATCAGTCTGACTGACGGCCAGAATTATTTGCGCACCTACACTCAAGCTGTACAAGAGGCAGAGGCAGCCAAACGCAAACAAGAGCAAACCACCTTCCTCACTGAAAATGCCAAACGTCCGGAAGTGGTAAGCTTGCCCAGCGGTTTGCAATACGAAGTAATTATACCAGCTGACGGTCCCAAACCGACAGAAAACTCCACTGTAACGGTACATTACGAAGGCCGTCTGACCGACGGCACCAAATTTGACAGTTCCTATGACCGTAAAGAACCCGCCACTTTCCAACTGACCCGCGTCATCAAAGGTTGGACAGAAGGCGTTCAACTCATGTCGGCTGGAGCCAAATACAAATTTTATGTGCCTTACACGCTTGGTTATGGTGAAAGAGGAGCTGGCGGAAAAATTCCTCCCTATTCTACTCTTATCTTTACAATCGAATTAATTGAATTCAAATAAATTACCAAAAACAAAGACAATGAAAAAGAGTTTGATTTTATGTGCAGGTGCAGCATTGATGTTGGCATCATGCGGAAATTCCTACACTGCCAAAGAAGTAAAACTGGCTAATGAAACAGACAGTTTGAACTATGCTTTAGGTGTAGCAAATGGTAGCGGCATCAAGCAATATTACATGGCCAACGATTCATTAGGAAAGAACGTAAAAGAATTCGTTCAATTCGTTGAACAGGCCTATAAAGCTGTGCCATCAGAAGAAAAAGAGATGTATGAATTGGGCGAAAGTATTGGTATGTCGCTCAAACGTATGGAAGAAAGCGGTTTGGCTGGAATTATTTCTGTACCTTACAACAACCAATTGGTATTGCAAGGCTTGGTAAATGGTCTCAACCAATATAAAGAAGGTATCAGCGAGGAAGAAGCACGCACTTACCTGCAAGAAGGAATGATGAGTGCGCGTGGCGAAATGCCAGATTCACTCACTATGGGTAATGCCAATGCCAAAGTGAAACTTCCAAAAGAAGTGGCTGCTGTAACACTAACCAACAAATACGACAGCTTGAACTACACCTTCGGTTTAGTAAACGGTTATGGCATTTACCAATACTATCTCGCCAGCGATTCCACCCAAGCCAAATACAAAACTTTGATGAAAGGTTTGGAAGCTGGTTGCAAATTGCAAAGCAAACTTGATCCTCAAGTAATCGGCATTGCTAAAAACATTGGTGCTTCATTGCAGGAGCAAGACAAGAAAGGTTTGATGGGCGACAGCACTCTGACCTCTAACTTCGAACTGATTCGTCAAGGTTTAATCAACGGTATGTTGGAAGCCGATATCCAAATGACTGCTGACGAAGCACAAGCATATTTGAATCAAGTAATGCAAGCTCGTCAAGCAAGAGCTATTGAAGAGCAATATGGTGCTAACCGTGAAGCTGGCGAAAAATTCTTAGCTGAAAATGCGGCCAAAGAAGGCATCCAAATCACCGAAAGCAGATTGCAATATGAAATATTGAAAGAAGGAAAAGGTCCGAAACCAACAGCCGAAGACCGTGTAAAAGTACACTATCATGGTACTTTGATTGATGGTACAGTATTCGACAGCTCCGTACAACGTGGTGAACCGGCAACCTTTGGCGTGCAACAAGTTATCCCAGGATGGACAGAAGCATTGCAATTGATGCCTGTAGGCTCAAAATGGAAACTCTACATTCCACAAAACCTTGCCTATGGCGACCGTGAAACCGGTTCAATTCCTCCATTCTCAACACTTATCTTTGAAGTGGAATTGCTCGAAATCGTAAAATAAGAAACACTTTATACAAACAAAAACAGCCGTGCATTGCGCGGCTGTTTTTGTTTGTATATGCAATATCACTATCTCAGTCCATTCAGCAAATCTGCCACTTTCATTCGTTTCTTACCCGGCAACTGCAATTCCTGCAAATAGAGATAACCATCGGAAGCGGCAACACGCAAGAAAGTCTTTTTATCCGTTTCCAACATACCAACAGGTAAATTATGAGATGATGGCTCTGGACGTACTTCATATACCTTCACCATTGAGGGTTCTGACTGGCCCGGTAAAACCAATTCCGTCCATGCAGCAGGATAAGGAGAAAGACCACGCACAAAATTATGCAGGTCATGTACCGTTTTGCTGAAATCCATACGACATGTATCCTTGAAAATCTTTGGTGCAGGCTTGAGGTCATCAACCGCCAGTTCGTCTTGTGGTGTCTGAGGCACGTTCCCTTCCAAGATGGCATCAACAGTACGCACTACCAGCTTGGCCCCCATCATCATTAAGCGGTCATGTACTTCCCCCACATTTTCATTCGGGGCAATCGGAGTCTTCTCTTGAAAAATAACATGACCCGTATCAATTTCATGTTGCAAAAAGAACGTAGTTATACCCGTCTCTGTTTCCCCATTGATTACCGCCCAATTGATAGGCGCAGCCCCTCTATATTGAGGAAGCAGCGAAGCATGCAGGTTAAACGTTCCCATGGGAGGCATATTCCATACTACCTGAGGCAACATGCGGAATGCCACCACAATCTGCAAATGGGCATTATATGAGCGCAGTTCCGTAAGAAACTGTTCATCCTTGAGCTTTTCCGGTTGCAACAAAGGTAGGTTGTGTTGCAAAGCATATTGCTTGACAGGCGAATATTGCAACTTATGTCCACGTCCTGCCGGTTTGTCTGGCATAGTGACCACCGCCACCACATTATAGCCGTTTTCCACCAAAGCACGAAGGGATTCCACCGCAAAATCGGGTGTACCCATATAAATGATACGCAAATCTTTCTTTTCCATTCTTCTATCCACTTTATACCAAAATTGAGGTACAAAGGTAGAGATAAATTTTCAGATTAGCTGGAAGAGTAATTGTTTCATAACTTGTTGAAAACTTTTCAACAGACAAGTCAGCAAATTTCCACCAAAACCTTACCTTTGCAGAAATGAATATGTTACTATCAGACTATATTGAACAGGCATTGGTAAAGCATGATTGCGCCATTGTACCGGGTTTGGGCGGTTTTGTCGTCCAACGTGAGAGTGCACGTATTCTGGAAGACAAGGTATTGCCTCCACACTCCACGGTGGGTTTTAACCCTCTCCTCACCCATACAGATGGACAGCTGGCTGCTGACATTATGCGAAACAAGGAAATCAGCTATAAAGAAGCTGACACCTTGCTGTGCGAATGGATTAACGAGTGGCAGAGAGCCTTGGAGGCAGGCAATGCTGTTGATATGGGAAAGATAGGAACACTCCAACGTCAGCCTGACGGTCACATTGAATTTTTACCGAAAGACATGTATTTTCTGCCTGACAATTTAGGTCTTTCCCCTATTTTCAGGCATAGAAAAGAACTGACAAAACCCCGCAAACAACCCATACTGCTTACATACAGCCGCTATGTGGCTGCTTGCGCAGCTTTTGCTTTGCTACTTTTTGCCCCTGGCAACACCCCTACATCCAATTATGTGGATTATGCAACGCTCGACCCAACCATTTGGACCAGACAAATGTTAGCAACTCCTGTTGCGCCTGCTGACACTTGTTCTTTAGAGGACCTGCAAAGTACAAAGGTGGCGGCAACAGACAGCGTTATAGTCAATGAGGCGCCAACCGAAGTGACATCCACCGAGGAAGAGCCTGAAGTTTACAAATTTCATCTTATCGTAGCCGCATTAGACGAAATATCAGCAGAAAAATATTGCGCCAACCTCAAAGAAAAGGGACACGACAAAGCACATGTGATACCCTACAAAAAAGGATTGTATCGCATAGCCATAGCTTCTTATGCCCAACGCCAGCAAGCTCTTGACGCTATGGAAACCCTGCGCAAGGCGGGCAGCAGTTACGCCAAAGCATGGGTTTACTGTGAGTAAGCCTTTCTACAACTAGACACACCCAAATAAAAAATCCCTCCCTTTTAAACCTTTCGCCTTTATTCCCGTCTATAAAGACAGAATACACATTTATGCACCTTGCATTATGGAATTGGAAGAAAAAGCATTGATACGTTCCCTGCAAAAAAGCAGTACCCGCGAATTTGCCTTTACACAATTGGTCAGAAAATACCAGGAAGCGTTGTATTGGCATATCCGAAAAATGGTAGTGGTGCATGAAGATGCCGATGACGTGTTGCAAAACACCTTGATAAAGGCATGGAACGGCCTGGATAATTTCAGAGGCGATTCAAAAGTAAGCACATGGCTATTCAAGATAGCCACCAATGAGACCCTCAGTTTTCTGGCGCAAAAGAAAATGAAAGCCGCCATCAACGGAGAAGAATACGAGACTGAGTTGATTGCACAATTAAAGGCCGACAGTTATTTTGACGGAAACGAAGCAGAAAAGAAATTGCAGGAAGCCATTTTGCGACTACCCGAAAAACAACGCTTGGTGTTTAACATGAAATATTTCGACGAAATGAAATATGAAGAGATGGAAGAAATCTTAGGCACCAGCACAGGAGCATTGAAAGCCTCTTACCATCATGCTACAAAAAAAATCGCTGCATATTTAACAGAAAGCGTTTAAACCTTTTGGCCAAAAACATATCTAACAGAATAGAAAGGAGCAAGAAACTATGACCCAGGAAGAAAACCAAATTAAAGCAATTGCCGGCAAACGGAATCCTTACAAAGTGCCAGAAGGGTATTTTGAGCACCCAACTTTCCGAATACCGTCTCCGGCAGAATCCGGTTCACGCAAGAAAGGTCGCTTCCATAGCTATCTGATTGGAGCAGCCGCAGCCGCCCTTATCCTACTGGTGAGTCTGCCGATGATATGGTGGAACCATGAGCAAGAATTGAAAGCCCAGGAAGAGTATGAATTATATCTCTATTCGCAGATGGACGAAAGCACATTTTATGATTTATATTTTACTAATTACTAAACACAAAGTAGTATGAAAAAAACATTTTTGTTGATTGCCGCACTGATGCTGTGCAGCATTGCTGGTTACTCTCAGCAAGAAAAATCATTCCGTTCAAAAAGAACTCCCAAAGCGTCAGCTGAAGAACTGATGAAAGAAAAATGGAACTTCATCGTAGGTCAAACTAGTATGAAAGAAGAGGTTGCCAATAAGATTTTTCCTCTTTTTGAAAGCTACGAGAAGCAACTTCTAGAGTCACAAAAGCGCAAGCAGGACCTACACAGAGAGTTGCGATCAAAAAGTACCATTGAAGAAAAAGACTACAAGACTGCAAACGACCTGACCCTGAAATTTGAAACGGAAAAAGCCGATGCCTTCAGCAAATATTACAAGGAGCTGGACAAATTATTAACAGACAAAGAATTGTATAATTACCTCCGTGCCGAAAGAAGTTTCAAACGTGAATTGTTCGGACCGCGCCAAGGTTGGAAAGGTCCTCAACCACCAACAGGCAAACCTGAAATGTGTCCTCGCAACTAAGATTTTTTCAAATAAATTTTGCTGTTTCGGAGAAAAGTTCTATCTTTGCGCTCCGAAACGCATGGTACCTTGACCGAGTGGTTAGGTAGCGGTCTGCAAAACCGTGTACAGCAGTTCGAATCTGCTAGGTACCTCACAAGAGGGTGACCCAAAAGTCAACATGATAGCCTTGAGGTCACCCATTTCTTATTCTTTCCGTTGTCATTTAGAACAA
>CALUKG010000014.1 GCA_944321155.1 uncultured Bacteroidales bacterium
GCATATAAAGTGATTGCATCCTATCCGCTTTATATGCCATCTTGCTTTTGGGGGACATTTACTGAATATCCCTAAAAAGGGAATGTCCTCACGGATAGTTCCCTTTTTATCTTTTAGGCATGAATTAATCATTCTTTTGCAATTCTCCGAAATTCAGCATTAGCCATACACATATTAGGACTAACCATAAATTCAATAAAGCAGAAGTAATTGTACTTATCCGTTTGCCGTATAAAGAATAATTCATTTCCTCTGCTCTTTTCTTCATCCATGATATAACCTGCCGTTTGGTACTCATTTACCAAATATCGGGCATTTAAGTAGCGAACGCCACCTATCGAGACTTTCTCAACGCACCTTCCTGTATTATTCGTTTGAATCTTACAAGTTATCCAGCTGTCTCCAAAGCCTACAATGAGATTTACAAGACTTTCTTCATCATACCCCAGAGAAATAAGCTCATCTGACGTAAGCACCCTAAAACCACGATTTGTGATATTATTCTCAGCCGATGATTTATTGAGCGTGAATAACTTTTCGGCAAACTTCGGAATAGGCTCTTCAATGACCTGAGAGAAAGCCACGATGTTAATACTGAAGATTAACATTAAGAAACAAAACACTTTTTTCACAATGGCGAATTTTACAAGAATAACTCTGAGACAGCCATTCGGAGTTAATTAACAATGTTATAATTTAAAGAAAGTGGACTGCCATCCTCACACTCTTGTAGGTATCGCCAAACACCCGGATATGCGCACGGATAGGTAGCCCACCGTATATGAGCTGTCTCCGTACCTCGCATATCCTTTAATGAGAATTGGCGATTTCACAAGAAGTGAGGCACTTTCCTTATTATATTCCAAAACTTTGTCCCGAAAGACAATGCAAAGATAGTGAGAAAATTCGTATTTCTGCATAGATATATTTAGTTTAAGCTGTTTTAAAGATGAAAGAAGTTATCGTTACATGTTCATATTGCAGAACTAAAAACCACTTTTATCCTCCAAAAACTACTGAGATTCCTGATATTCAATGCATCAGCTGTGAATAATTATTCTTCCTATGATTTACAGCTATCTGATTCCCATCAATCGAGTAATGAGAAGGAAGACCAAATGAAGTACCGTCATAATATTGAAGAAGTTGAGTAACATATTCATTTAGTTCTTCTTTCCCTGCAAATTCCTCTTCGAAGAAATTTGTTATCTCATTGTATCCATGTAGTTGTATTGATTTTTTATAATCCTTTTGTCCCTATAATCGGGATTAGCTTTCATTCTACTCCGTATCGCAATATCATTGAATAGCTTACGAATACAAAGAATACCTAAACTTTCACCAAGTTTTGGAGACTTCTCCATAAATCGTCCTTTCAGAAGGTAAAGACGTAATGAATATGAGAATAACATCAGTCATTATAAATCAGACAAGCCTATTTGGGGTATTGTCGTAAATACTCACCTAACATTTAATGTCTTCCCATGTAAAATCAGAGATGCAAGAAATATGTTGACTGCCATGGTAATAAACAAAGAGTCTATTAGGAGGAACCATAGCAGTCAACAAACACAAATTAACTTTGTGAAGCAAAAAACAGACCTATTGTGCAACACAAACAACCAAACACATTTACTACTCGGAAGCACACTAGTCAGTCTGTACCATAACACCATCCCTTTAGTTTATAAGAACAGAGAATCATTGAATCCCACCTCCCAAAGCGTGATAAAGATTTACAACCCCTTGTATCTCATTGAAACGATCTTGTACTTCAGTCAGTTCTGCCTGCAAAAGATTCTGCTGGGCAATAAGCACTTCCAAATAATTGGTTGTACCATATTCCATGAGCAGCTCTGTGTCGTTCAAGGCAGAACGCAAAGATTGAATCTGCTGTTTGTCAAGAACCAGACGCTGCTGTGCCGTTTGCCATTGTGACAATGCATCATTGACCTCGACACCCGCATCAAGTATAGATTGCTGGAACAGCAAAAGCGCTTCTTCCTGCTGTGCCTTGCTGATTTTCAAACGCGCCATATTGGTGCCTCTGTTGAACAAAGGCTGTACCAGCGAAGCTACTGCATTCAGCAACCAACCACCAGGATTAACAATGACTCCGCCTCCACTATTGGTCCATCCAGCCAATCCACTGAGCGAGATTGACGGGTAGAAAGCCGAATATGCCTCGTTCGTTGCATAAAAGGCCTGCGCCAAGGCCCATTCCGCCTGCTGAACATCGGGACGATTGCGCAACAACTGTAAAGGAACTCCTGTAGAAATCTGAGCATCAAATACTTGTTCAGCTAATGAAGTGCGCATAATAGGTCCCGGTACATCTCCTAAAAGTGCACACAAAGAATTTTCAAGAGTTTGAATCTGCTGTTTCAATGTTAAAACAGATGCCTCAACATTCAACTTATTCGCCTTTGCTTGTGCAATAGCCACTTGGTCAACAGTACCATATTCCTTCAGCATTTCAAGCGTATTCACATAGTCTGACCAATTTTCAAGCGTTTGTTCGCTTACCCTCAATTGTTCGTCCAACATCAACAAAGAATAATAGCTATTGGCAATCGTTGCTATCAGTTGCGTGCGTACCGCTTGTGAATAAGCCTGCGTTTGCATGAGAGCAGCCTTTGCCCCTTTTTGTGCATTACGCAACTTGCCAAACAGGTCAATCTCCCAACTTGCCGAAGCAGCCAACGAATAAGTCATCGATGGCTCTACCCCATTGAATGAAGAAATTGCACCATCTGGTGTAAAAGACACGGAAGGCAAATAAGCCAATTTGGAAGCCGTCAATGTAGCTTCAGCCTCCTGTACCTTCAAATAGGCCACCCTTACATCCGTATTATTATCCAAACCTCTCTGAATCAAGCCTTGCAGCAGAGAATCCGTAAAAAGAACCTTCCAAGAAATTGAAGCCATGGAAGTAGAATCATCCGATAGAACCGGTTGACGGAAAATACTGTCACTCACCTGCACATCGGGGCGTTTATACGAACTATAGATACGGCATCCGGCCAACAGCGGCATCAGTAACAAAAGGGCCAATATGTATTTTATCATTGATTTCATAAACAACATCTTCATCGCTTGTTCAACAAAGTCAAATCACGTTTAGGCATTACGCGCTCCTGTATTGTCTGGAACACTATGAACCAAACCGGCACCACAAACAATAAGGCAATTGTACCGATAAGCATACCTCCCACTGTGCCCACACCCAAAGATATATTACCATTGGCACCTACACCTGTAGCAAACATCATTGGCAGCAGACCAAAAATCATGGTCAAGGATGTCATCAAAATAGGACGCAAACGCACCTTGGCTGCCGACATGGCAGCTTGGGCTATGCTCATGCCTTGCTTACGGCGCTCTGAAGCATATTCCGTCAAGAGGATGGCCGTTTTTGCCAACAGACCAATCAACATGATAAGTCCTGTCTGCATGTATATATTGTTTTCCAAGCCGAATATCTGGGCAAACAGGAAGCTACCAGCCAATCCAAATGGCACAGAAAGAATCACTGCCAAAGGAATAAATATACTTTCATACAAGGCACAAAGAATCAGATAGATGAACACCACGCAAATGATAAAGACCAGTGTTGCCGTATTTTCCGTTTCCGCCTCTTCGCGCGACATACCTCCAAACTCAAAACCATAACCGGCAGGAAGCACCTCACTTGCCACCTCACGTATAGCCTGAATAGCCTGACCGGAACTATAACCTTGTGCCGGCACACCATTGATGGCAATAGCCGAGAACAGGTTGAAGCGCGTGAGCGATTCAGCTCCATAGATACGTGTCAGCTTCAGGTATTGCCCAACTGGCGACATCTCTCCATCAGCATTGCGCACAAACATATTATTGAGCGACTCCGTGTTAAGACGGAACTCTGGCGCCGCCTGCACCATCACCCTATATAACTTGGAGAAACGGTTCATGTTGGAGGAATAACTACCACCGATATATCCAGAAAGAACACTCAGCACATCAGCCGGAGAAACTCCATTCCGCTTACACAACGCAGCATCGACTTCCACCAGATATTGCGGATATTTCGTATCGAAAGATGTATAGGCTCTGGAAATTTCAGGCCGTTCGTTCAAAGCCTCCACCATATTGTTCGTATAAGTCAGCAAGTCTTCTATGTTACCACCTTTCTGATCCTGCACATAGAGCTGGAATCCGTTACTAACACCATAGCCAGGAATCATCGGTTGGGCAAATGCCTGTATCTTAGCCCCTTTGATATGGTCAGTATATTGATAAATCTTTTCGATAATGGTATTGACTTCATGTTCCTTGCCTTCACGTTCATCCCAAGGTTTGAGTCTGATGATATATTGTCCATTGGAGGAACCTTGTCCGTTGATAATACTATTTCCCGTAAGTTTGGAATAGATAAGTATCTCATCAATTCGTTTAATTGCCACTTCCACCTCATCCATGACTGTCTGCGTTTCATGCAAACTGCTTCCCGGAGGGGTCTGTACATTCATGAAAATGGTTCCCATATCCTCTTCCGGCACAAGACCTGTCTTAGTGGTTCTCATCAACAGAAACAAACCTACACAAGCCAATACCGTAAAGGCCACTCCCAACCAACGGCGTTTCATAAAGAAAAAGACACCCACTTTGTATTTGTTGACCAAACGATGGAATGCCACATCAAAAGCCACATGGAAACGGGACGAGAAAGACATCTTTCCATTACTGTCTGCACCTTGGTGGGGCGTCATGATGAGTGCACACAAGGCAGGGCTGAGCGTCAAAGCATTCAGCGCAGAAATGGCCACTGCAACCGCCATTGTGAGTCCGAACTGCGTATAGAAAGTCCCCGTCGTACCACCAATGAAACACACGGGAATAAACACTGCCATGAAAACAAAGGTAGTAGAAATAAGCGCAGAAGTAATATTTCCCATGGCATCAATGGTGGCCAAATAAGGAGATTTGTATCCTTCATCAAATTTTGCCTGTACCGCCTCAACCACTACGATAGCATCATCGACAACCGTACCAATGACCAGCACCAAAGCAAAAAGCGTAAGCATGTTCAAGCTGAATCCTACAGCATAGAGGAAAGCAAAGGTACCTATAAGACTCACAATAATGGAAATGGCAGGAATAAACGTTGAGCGCATACTCTGCAAGAACACATATACCACCAGAACCACCAAAAGTATAGCTTCCAACAATGTTTTCACTACGTTTTTGATGGATGCGTCCAAGAAATCCTTTGAGCTCATCAAGTCAACGATTTCTACCCCCTTCGGAAGCGTCGGCTTGATAGCCTCCACCTCCTTATCGATCAACTTGATGATTTCATTGGCATTTGAACCAGAAGTCTGGGCAATCATACAGCTTGTTCCCGGCAAGCCATTTACTTCACCAATATACATATAACTAACCTCTCCCAGTTCAATCTTGGCCACATCCTTCAAACGTAGTACTTCACCTCCAGGGAGCGAGCGTATGACCAGATTTTCATAATCAACTTCTTCCTCATAGCGTCCCCTATACTTCAGTACGTATTCAAAAGTGTTCTCTGAGTTAGCGCCCAACGTTCCTGTAGGCGCCTCTATATTTTGTTCAGCCAAAACTGTAGAAATATCACTTGGTACAAGTCCATATTCCGCCATTTTATGCGGATCGAGCCATATACGCAAAGAATAATCACCCCCGAAAACATTAATCTCACCAATACCAGGAATACGCGAGAGACGCGGCTCAATATTGATTTTCATGTAGTTGGTGAGAAATGCCTTGTCAAACGAGCCGTCAGGACTATAAATTGCCAATGACTTAATGTTACTCGTCTGCCTTTTGCGCACTGTAATACCGGTCTTTGTCACCTCTGCCGGCAAAAGCCCCTGTGCCGTTGCTATACGGTTTTGTACATTGACCATCGCCATATCAGGGTCTGTGCCTTGCCGGAAATAGACCGTTATACTAGCTGACCCCGTATTGGTTGCCGTAGAGGTCATATAAGCCATATTTTCCACACCATTGATAGCTTCTTCCAACGGCACTACCACACTTTTCATCACCGTTTCCGCATTGGCACCCGTATAAGTAGCTGAAACCCTAACGGTAGGCGGAGCAATCTCGGGAAACTGTTCTACAGGCAATTGTGTCAATCCAATCAAGCCTATGATGAGAATAATAACAGAAATTACCCCCGCAAAAATGGGTCTGTCTATAAATGTCTTTATCGTCATTGTCTCTTACTCCTGATTCGTTCTTACCCAAACACTATCTCTCAACAATCCAGCCCCTTCGGCTATCAAGGTATCGCCTATTTCCAATCCGGATTCCACAATGTAATCCTGACCATTATTCAGCTTGAAGACCTCAATTTCAGTAGATTGTGTATAACCGCCTATCACTTTATAGACAAAGGTCTTGTTCTGAATTTCATACGTGGCTTCTTGCGGAATGATGATTACACCTTGACGATTGGTTGGTAAAATAACCGTACCATGTCCTCCATTTCTGAGCCATCCGTCAGGATTAGGAAAAACTGCCCTCAACACCACAGCACCCGTTGAAGCATCAACCGTTCCACTAATTGCATCAATGTGCCCTTTGTGCGGATAAACCTTTCCATTGCTAAGTTTGAATTCAACTGACGGCATTTCCTTCAAAGCCTTTTCCAGCGAGCCATACAATTGCATTAAATCAAGAATCTGTGTTTCCGTGAGCGAAAAATAAGCGTAAATCTCACTATCATCAGCCACAGACACCAATGGCTCTGTAATCGTACTGCTCACCAAAGCCCCCGCCCTATATGGAATCATGCTGGCCACACCATCGACCGGACTTTTAATCTCCGTATAAGACAAATCATTGCGTGCATTTATTTCCTGCGCCTTTGCTTGCGCCAATTCAGCCTCTGCTTCCGCCAAGGAATTGAGTGCCGTCTGTAAATCAAAAAGCGAAACCACTTTTCTGTCATACAAAGCCTGCTTGCTCTCTGCTGTGAGTTTCACCGTTTCCAATTTGGCTTGTGCAGTCTTCACATTGGCCACAGCCGTTTCCAATGCTGCCTTATAAGGCACTTGGTCTATAACAAAGAGCAACTGTCCCCTTTTTACATGCGCTCCTTCGTTAATGCAAATGTCCGTAATGACTCCGCTCACTTGAGGCCTTATGTCCACATATTGTTTTCCGGCTATATTTGCTGTATAATTAGAGTAGAGCACACAACTGGAAGTATCAATTACCAATGTGTTGTAATAGGATGCCTGTTTTTGCTGGTCAGCATTCTGGCATGCCACCAGCAACACACAAGCACATAATGTTCCAATCAGTCTTTTCATACCTATTGCATATCATTTTTGTGCAAAGCTATGTAAAATGCGATTGCGTCCCAACGAAGTGTTGACCAACGACAGAAAAGCGTTGACCAATGCAAAACACATTTTATTGTCAAAACACTTTTATCCATTATTTTTGCATTATGAAACAGAAGCAAATTGCTTTATATATTGATCTGCTTTTTTGCCTTGTCATCCTTCCGATAGTAATTACATTGGTTCCGGTTGAGAAATGGATTATACACCACACGGCATTTATGATAGCACTGATTGTCTATCTGTACAGCCTATATGCAATATACCGGATAAGCAATTTACCTTCCCTTTTCATGCAGAAAAAATATGTAAAGGCTGTTCTGATTATTGTCTGTCTGTTGCTTGTTACGGAACTGATGAGCCAATATCCATTGCCGGAGGCACCATCTGCCAAAATATATGAAGCCCGAAAACATTTGCGCATGCAAACTGTATGGTTTTTCTTTTTGGTAGTAACGGGCTTTACACTTGCCATTGAACTGGTATTCGAGTTGTTCAAACAGATATTGCAAAAACACGAAATAGAAGCTGAGAAAAACAAGGCTGAACTAGCTCTCTACAAATCACAGATTGACCCGCACTTCCTATTTAATACACTGAACTCCCTATATGGTTTGGTCATTAGCCATTCCGAACATACGGAATCAGCCTTCATTAAGTTTTCCGATATTCTGAAATACATGTACAGTCAAGCTGACTCAGATACAATCGACATCAAAAACGAGATAAGCTACATACAACAATATGTTGACTTACAGAAACTCCGATTGAACCACCATACCCAAGTGCAAATAAGCAGCTCTGTAGAAGACGAATATATACAGATTGCGCCAATGATACTTATCACCTTCATTGAAAATGCGTTCAAATATGGTACTTCTTCTGATGAAGACTGTCAGATAGACATCCGCCTAAATGAATCAGGCGGCATTGTTCACTTTGAAGTCAAAAACGATATTATGCGCAAGCGCAAAGAGCATACACCGGCTGTGGGTATTGCCAACTGCAAGAAACGGCTTGAACTACTCTATCCGGACAAACATCATCTGAGTACGAGCAACAAAGGACAGCAATTCATTGTTACATTGACTTTAGACTTACGTCCATGAACATACGCAGTATAGCCATAGATGACGAACCAATTGCATTGAGCATTATCAATAATTTCTGCAACAGGAAAGGATGCATCAACTTATCCACCTATTGCGAACCACGCATCGGTTTGGAGGCCATAGAACGGGAAAAACCTGATTTGGTTTTTCTTGACATAGAAATGAACAGCATAAGCGGTTTGGATTTAGCCAAACGTTTGCCCAAGGAATGTGCACTGATATTTACCACGGCCCATGCACAGTTTGCGTTGGAAGGATTTAACCTCAACGCAATAGACTATCTGCACAAGCCATTCTCATACGAGCGATTTGAACAGGCTGTGGAAAAAGCACTCCGTTATCTGCAACCCAAAGAAACAGGCAACGATGCTTTAGTAGTCAAGCAAGAATATAACAATGTCATTATTCCACTCAATGACATTCTGTATCTGGAGGCAATGGAAAACTACACGAAGATATATCGCCTAAGCGGCAACTATATACTTTCGCGGACCAATTTAACCCAAATCGGTCATTAGAGGCTGATTATTTGTGGTCTTGATTGTAATGCGCTGATAAACAATGATTTAAAATCTCATTTTTCTAATGACCGCCATTAGAAAATCAAGATTACAATATATTCATTTTCAATGCCTTACAATCAAGACCACGAAAATTGGATATTCTAACGACCGATTTGGGTTTAAAAAGTCTGCAACAGGCACTGCCTACAGAAAGTTTTATACGGATACACAAGTCATTTATTGTTCCCATCAGCAAAATAAGCAGTTATCGGAATAACCAACTGCTCTTAAACAACAATACAGCATTACCTATAGGAAGGACGTATCTGAATGCCGTATTGCAAATTATCAGACAAAAGGCTACATAAGAGGCACAAACAAACGTGCAAATGATTCTTTCAAACGTGCCCAACGGGAACGTTTCTCCCATTGTGAAAGTGTCAGTTCATAACTACTCTCAAGGTCATGCCAAAAGTACTGCTTGAGCAATTGAGCTGTATCCGTATCGTAGATAAAGGCATTCAATTCAAAATTCTGATTACTGCTACGTTCATCTAAATTGGCAGAACCAACACTTGAAATCATATCATCAATGACCACACACTTGCTGTGCAGGAAATTACCTGTATAGAAATAGACCCTGACACCCGCTTCCAACAAACGTGTAATATAAGTTTTTGTGGCAGCTGCACTCAAGGGTGAATCGGATTTCTCGGGCACCAACAAACGAACGTCTATACCACTAAGCGCTGCCGTACAAACAGCAGAAGTAACCACTTCAGGCGGCATGAAATAGGGCGTGTGCATGTAAACATACTTGGTGGCTGTCATAATGGCCTGGCTCAGTCCACACATGATATTGGGCCAGTCACTATCGGGTCCACTCGCTACAAACTGAACAAGATTATCCTCATAATAAGGCATTTCGGGATAATATTTCGGATCGACAATGAGCTTGCGGTCAACAAAGAACCAATCAATGAGAAAATTAGACTGCAAACCATGAACAGCAGACCCCTCAATACGAACAAAGGTATCACGCCATTTCCCTAACTTATTACCCACAAGATAACGGTCAGCAATGTTCAAGCCACCAGTAAAGCCGATTTTTCCATCCACCACCACCACTTTCCTATGATTGCGGTAATTGATTTTGATACGTGCCCAACGGAAACGCACCGGCAGAAAAGAGCGTACATAGACCCCCGCATCACGCAAAGACTGAATATAGGATTTTGGCAAACGCCAACTTCCCAGATAATCATAAATCATTCTGACACGAACCCCCTGTTTGGCCTTCTTGATAAGCAATTCGCGCAAGGCATTCGATATTTTATCGTCTTCAAAAATAAAGAATTCGATGTGGATATGCTGTTGTGCATTTTCTATGGCATGAAAAAGAGCATTGAAAGTAGAAGGGCCGTCAACATACAATTCCATCTTATTGCCCGGATAGACCGGTGCCTCGCCTATCCTCATCAACAATTTGATAAGATTCTTTTGCTGTTGCGTCAGAATGTGCGTATCCACTTTTGAGATGTCGCATTCGGGAATGGGCCTGTCCTTAATCTTACGTATACTCTTGCGCGAAATAATTTTCTGCTTGCGAAAATCACGCCCGACAAAAAAATAAAGGATAATGCCCAAAACAGGAAGCATGACAAGCACCGTGACCCATGCGAGTGATTTTATCGGCTCACGATTATCCAACAAAATAACGACGATTATCGATATAATGGTAAAGATATATATGGCCGAAAATGTCCACGAAAGGATAGTAATAACATTCATGCTTCAAACCTATTGGATTTACTTATTATAATAGTAACGTACAGCATGCCCATCATAAAACTCCTCCTTGTCAGGCAACAAGGATATGCGAGGGGCTTCCACTCCATCGCCTAAATTCCGAGGAGAGGTCTCGACATGCATTTCGTCCCACAATCCTATCTGCAGCAGCGAATTAAGCAGGCAGGTTCCCCCTTCCACAATCAGTGAGTGAATCTTGCGTCGGAACAATTCATCAAGCATCTGTTGCCATGCATTACCCGCAAAATCAATCTGACAAAGCTCTGCCGAAGTTTCAAAAGGATAAGCCGTCTTTTCCGTAAATACCAATGTTGGAGCAATAGGTTGCAGCAGTTTGGAATCGGCTGGCAAGCGCAATTGCTTGTCAATGACTACGCGTAAGGGATTGTTGCCGCTCCAGCGTGTTGTGCGCAAAGAAGGATTGTCAAGGAGGGCCGTACGTGTGCCCACCATGATAGCCATATTTTCCGCACGCATCTGGTGTACGAGTTGCTTGGTGATGGTGTTGGAAATGACCGCAACAGACTCTGCAGATGACTGGCGACAGGCATCTATCTTGAAGTCGGCCGTTTGTGCCCACTTGAGAATAATGTAAGGACGTTTTTTCTCATGATAGCAGATAAAGCGTTTGTTGAGTTGCCGGCATTGCTGTTCCAAGACACCGACTGTAACTTCTATCCCTGCCTCGCGGAGCATCTGAATGCCTCTTCCTGCCACTTGCGGATTTGGGTCTTTCATGCCAATAACCACACGGAGAATGCGTTTCTTTATTATCAATTCCGCACAAGGAGGTGTTTTTCCGTAATGCGAACAAGGCTCCAGTGAAACATAAAGCGTGGATTGCTCTAGCAAATGCTCATCTTTTACACTGGCAATGGCGTTCGGTTCCGCATGTGCCTGTCCGCATTTGCAATGATAACCCTCACCTATAATTTCCCCATTGTGAACAATCACTGCTCCCACCATTGGATTGGGCGCCACATCACGCACACCATTTTTGGCCAACTGGAGACAACGCCCCATGTATAATTCATCAATACCCATTGTCGTCGGATTTAGAATTGGGACAAAGTTACATTTTTATTGGGAGACTACCATGCATTGGCGTATAAATAAAAACAGAGAGCGTCCCTTAACAGGAACGCCCTCCGTATCCTACACTATGTTTAAGTTGGACATGCGCCTATTTGCTCGAAAGCACGTTGCAATGGCAAATCGAGTGGAATTTCAGCCGTTTCAATCTGTTTAATTTTGTTTCGCCCCTTGAGCGACAACTCAAAACACATCTGCCGTTTGTCTGCTTTGCAAAGAATCCGGTTTATCAAGCCTTTTTCCTCAACCGACTTAATGACCTTTGAGGTGTTTGACGAAGTCAATCCAAGCTGTTCCGCGATTTGTCCCGCGGTGGAAGTGCCATGCTGCTGAAGGCAACACAAGAGCATTCCCTCGTTTAGTGACAGTTGATGGTGGTCCATAAAATCCGCCTCAAAATGCGCTATGGCACGATAAAGCTCACGTATCTTACAAAGCTGTTTCATAAGCAACCATTATTCATTCCAATAACCAACTGCCTGCTTGGGGCAATGCGTTGAACAATATCCACACTCGATACATGTATCTGCATCAATTTGAGGTAGTCCAAAACCATTTTGCGATATGGCTTCCACCGGACATGCGGCAACAAGCGGACATTTATGGTTCTGTGGGCATAAGGCTGGATTTACACTCAACATAGGCATTTTATTTTAACAAGATGTTGTCAATAGCTTGCTTGAAAGAAGATTTTGGCATGGCTCCCGTCACCACCTGTGGCTGTCCATTGAGCGGCACAAAAAGAATCGTAGGAATGCTCCGGATTCCAAATGCAGCAGCCAATTCCTGTTCATTCTCCGTATTGATTTTATAGACATAAATTTTATCACCGTATTCTGCCGCCAATTCTTCCAGTATAGGTGCAACCATTTTACAGGGGCCACACCAAGAGGCATAAAAATCAATTATTGCCGGTTTGTCACCCAAATATTTCCATTCAGTAGGATTTGCTTCATAGTTAACAACTTTTGCAAGGAATTCTTGCTTGTTTAATTCGATCGGTTTCATAGTTTGTGTCGTTTTATCTGTTTTATTATTATCCGTTTGTTTTTGTCCGTTGTCTGTTGCGCAGGCAGTAAAAGCCAATAGCATGACGACCGATAGAAAGAATGCTTTTTTCATACTTACCAAGTTAATTGTTTGTTGTTGACAATGCAAAAGTAGAAATATTTTCCACAAGAAACAAATTTCCAGTGGAAAATATTTCTACAAAACAGATAAATCTACTGCAAATAATTAAGCCACTGATAGTTACAAATGTGTTAAATTATGCAATTTTGCATATTTAGTCATGCTCTTCCATTAAAATCGGTAGGCACATCCTAAGCCAAAGTTATTGGAATCTGCCCCAAAACCAAACCTACAACTATTATCAGTATAAAAGAAACCTGCTGTACCTAACTTAAGATAAACATCAAAATGCTCATGAGGTGTGAAACGGATGTATGGGCTTACACTCGCTTCGGAAGCCACCAACACATCGGAAAATGAAAAACCAAGCGTTGTGCGCAAATCAAACGCTATGATATCATTGCTCCAAAATGTGTAACGGAAGAAGGGTGCAATAACACCCGCGCCCGTAGAATAATTATTATGGGCAGCAACAGAAAAACCGACCTGACCACCTACGGCACATTTTTCATTGAATTCGTAACCAAACTCAGGCAACAAGGTAAATGTGAAAAGTTCCGGTTTTGTGTCGTACCACATGGCGACATTACCGCCCAAAAACCAACGGGCATGAGCAGGAAGTGATAGCAATGCCAACAAGGCAAAAAGAATGACTTTTTTCATAGTAGTATTTTTATATGTGACGCGAACAAAGATAAGCAAAAGCGAAACAAATGCAATGAAAATCCATAACAATTACGCATAAAAAGAGAATGCTCTCAAAAAGCAATAGCGATTCTGACATAATGCTACTAAAATCCCTCTAATGATAACATGGCAGAATGATAGAATTGCTGCATGGTCTCATGGCGGAGGCTGCCGATTTTGTCATGGGAAACACCCTCTCATTCAGCTGACACTTTGCTTGAAAACACATTTTTTTGCTTACAATATGCGCACATTGAGAAACCTTCATTAGGGCGGGAGGAGCATGTTGTACGATTTGGCAAAAAACCGTATCTTTGCGATGTTTTAAACAGGCATTTTTTAGTCACCAAAACAATAGTTCTTATATGCAAGAAAAGATTATTATCCTTGACTTTGGGTCACAAACCACCCAACTAATAGGACGTCGTTTGCGGGAGCTGAATGAGTACTGCGAGATTCTTCCCTATAACAAGTTTCCAGAAGACACAACGGGAATTAAGGGCGTAATACTTTCAGGTAGCCCTTATTCTGTATATGACCCATCTGCCTTCAAAGTGGATTTGTCCACATTGCGTGGGAAATGGCCTTTATTGGGTATTTGCTATGGTGCACAATACATCGCCTACTGTGGTGGAGGTAGTGTAGAGCCGGCTGTTGCACGCGAATATGGCCGCGCTAATCTGGAAACCATTGACCAAGATGATGCACTGTTTAAAGGTATCAATGCAGGCTCACAAATATGGATGTCACATGGCGACACAATCACCCAACTGCCTCAAGGATTCAAAATCATAGCAAGTACCAATGATGTCCCTGTTGCAGCCTACAAGATTGAAGGCGAAGACACTTGGGGAGTACAGTTCCATCCGGAAGTGTTCCATAGTCTGGACGGCATCTTGCTGCTGGATAATTTTCTTCAAATATGCCACTGCAAAAAAGACTGGTCACCAGCATCATTCATCGAAAGCACCATTACAAGCCTTCGTGAGCAATTAGGCAACGACAAAGTGGTTCTCGGACTTTCTGGAGGTGTAGACTCTTCCGTTGCCGCTGTATTGCTGAACAAAGCTATTGGAAAAAACCTTACCTGCATTTTCGTTGACCACGGCCTGCTACGTAAAAACGAATTTGAAAAGGTAATGGAAGATTATGAACATCTAGGGCTGAATGTAATCGGTGTACGTGCACATGAAAAATTTTACAGCGAACTGGCAGGTGTAACTGACCCAGAAAAGAAACGTAAAATTATTGGCAAAGGTTTCATCGATGTTTTTGATGAAGAAGCCCGCAAGATAAAGGATGTCAAATGGCTGGCACAAGGAACCATCTATCCTGACTGCATTGAGTCATTGTCCATTACAGGAACCACCATCAAGTCGCACCACAATGTGGGTGGCCTGCCAGAGAAAATGAATTTGAAATTGTGCGAACCTCTTCGTTTGCTTTTCAAAGACGAAGTAAGAAAAGTGGGACGCGAATTGGGTATGATGGGGCACCTAATCAAACGCCAACCATTCCCCGGACCTGGATTGGCCGTTCGTATTCTCGGTGATATCACCCCAGAGAAAGTAAGAATTCTGCAAGATGCAGACGACATATTCATCAGTGCATTACGCGAGTGGAATTTGTATGATAAAGTATGGCAAGCAGGCGTAATTTTATTGCCGGTACAATCGGTTGGCGTAATGGGCGATGAACGCACTTACGAAAACGCCGTTGCACTTCGTGCCGTAACTTCTACTGACGCCATGACTGCTGACTGGGCACAATTGCCATACGATTTCTTGGCAAAAGTGTCCAACGACATTATCAACAAGGTCAAAGGTGTCAACCGCGTTGTGTATGACATCAGTTCTAAGCCACCAGCAACTATTGAATGGGAATAAGCGTCAAGCAACAAACATTATAGAGGTCGGATAGGATATCCCATCCGACCCTCATTTTCTAAATTGGTCTCTTAATTGAAAAACATGAAAGCAATTACCTTTAACAGCGTAGTCCCCATGCGAACAGAAGCTAGCGAACAGGCAGAAATGTGTTCACAGATTCTGTTTGCAGAAACAATGACTATATTAGAAAGCACAGAAAAATGGTGTAAGGTACGTTTGGATTCTGACAATTATGAAGGTTGGGTTGACCGGAAAATGATATCTACCTTACCTGATGACGCATGTGAGGCAATAATAAATGCACCTAAAGCAAGTATCGCCCTTCCTGTTGTATTGGCAATAAGCAAAGCCAACCAGACATCCATACTATTGACTGGAGGTACACGCATTCCCCATTACAAAGATGGAGAATTTGAGCTGCTGGGTGTTCACTTTCAGATTGACCCAAGCGCCATATTGCCTGCAGGAACCAGTTTCTCCAAAGAAAATGTATTGAATGTTGCCCGCTTTTTCTTAAACACACCCTATTTATGGGGAGGAAGAAATGCTTTGGGAATAGACTGCTCCGGTTTCACCCAAATGATGTACAGAATATTCGGTATACAACTACCCCGCGATGCATCTGAGCAAGTAAAAATAGGAGAAACTGTCGATTTTCTTACGGAGGCACAAACAGGCGACTTGGCCTTCTTTGAAAACAAAGACCATAAAATAATACACGTTGGCATGCTGATGGACAATGAAAGTATTATGCATGCATCTGGTAGAGTAAAAATAAATCGCATCGACGCAACCGGTATCGTCTCAGAAGAAGACGGACAACACACTCACCAATTGCGTATCATCAAACGCATCATTTAGTCTTTTCACCTACATGTTCGCCGAAATAATACTACCATTTGCCATTTCTGGCACTTTTACATACAAGTTGCCAGACAAAGCTATACCGGTTCAAGCCGGAATGAGAGTTATTGTTCCATTCGGCGAACGGAAATTCTATACCGGCATTATCTACAAGTTGACAGAAACACCTCCAAAAGGATTCAAAATCAAGGAATTGACTGAAATAATCGATGAATATCCAATTATAACCCCCACACAATTTACTATATGGGAATGGATGGCTGATTATTATCAAGTAAGCCTTGGAGAAATATATAAAGCAGCTGTACCTGCAGGCTTAAAGATTGAAAGTGAAACAAAGGTTATACTGCTGGAAGACTTTGAAGCCAAAGTGAAACTTACTGCCAACCAACTACGCATCATCAGCCTGCTTGAAGATGGGAAACCACATAACGTACAAGCGATTGCCAAACAATTGGGTACCAGTCAACTGCTTCCTACGCTTTATAAACTGGTAGATATAGGGGCAATCCTATTGAGCGAAGGCGTTGAATCGTCTTACCGCCCCAAAATGGAAACCTACGTCAGTCTGAACACGCGCATTGAAAACCAAGAACAACTGCAAAAGATTTTCAACAAGTTGGCAAGGTCACCTCAGCAGACCAAACTGCTCATGCAATACCTATCGCTCTCTAACTATTTACAAACCGGTCAGGCTATAGGAGTAAGAAAAAAGGAATTGCTTTCTTTGAGCGGTATATCATCAGCAATATACAAAGAGTTGGAAAAGAAAGATATATTATATTCATACCAACAGCAGACAGACCGCATCAAAAAAACAGAGGGTATCATTGAGAAGCCTAAAGAGTTGAACGAGACGCAACAAAAGGCTATCCAAAGCATTCATTGCGAATGGGAGAAAAAAGATATTGTGCTTTTACATGGTGTTACCTCTAGCGGAAAGACAGAAGTATATATCCATTTGATTGAGGAGCAATTGGCACAAGGGAAACAGGTTCTTTATTTGGTTCCCGAAATTGCATTGACCACACAATTGACCAATAGGCTGCAAACTGTTTTCGGTCATAAATTAGGCGTTTATCACTCCAGATTTTCTGATGCAGAACGTGTTGAGATATATAATGACCTTTTACATGAAAAGAGTTATGAGGTTGTGCTAGGAGTGCGCTCATCCATCTTCCTACCTTTCAGCCGTTTAGGACTTATTATCGTTGACGAGGAACATGAAACCTCCTACAAACAGCAAGACCCAGTTCCACGCTACCATGCCCGCAACATGGCTATCGTTCTCGGAAAAATCCATCATTGCAAGACCTTGTTGGGAACAGCCACTCCGTCAATCGAAACCTATTACAATGCGACAAACGGCAAATATGGTTTAGTGGAAATGACCAACCGATACAAAGACATACAAATGCCTATCATTTCTGTCGTTGACATGAAGGAAGCTGTAAGAAAGAAGGAAATAACAGAAGACTTCTCCGATGTATTAGTCTCAAAAATACAAACTGCTCTGGAGAGAAAAGAGCAGGTCATTATCTTCCAGAACAGACGAGGTTATGCCCCATTCATGCAATGCAAAGAATGTGGACACGTACCGCACTGCCCTAATTGTGACGTCAGTCTTACGTTACACAAGAAGCAAGGCCTCATGATATGCCATTATTGCGGCTATACAAGAAACATATACAAAAACTGCCCCAAGTGCCATTCAGCACTCATCAATGACATTGGTTTGGGTACAGAGAAAATAGAGGAAGAAGTTGAAAAGCTTTTTCCATCAGCCAGAGTATCTCGTATGGACTTTGATACGACCCGTTCGAAAAATGCCTACAGACAAATTATAGACGATTTTTCTGAACATAAAGTTGATATTCTGATAGGTACCCAAATGATAAGCAAAGGGCTAAGCTTTGATGATGTAAGTCTGGTGGCCGTGTTAAATGCAGACAACCTGCTAAATGCTGCTGATTTCAGAGCACATGAACGCGCTTACCAATTATTGGAACAAGTTAGTGGACGGGCAGGACGCATGCATAAACAAGGAGAGGTTGTACTACAGACCCGTAATCCGGACAATCCCATTATCCGCTTTGTAGAGAAACACGATTATGCAGCAATGTATGAAACGCAACTGAACGAACGTTCTCTTTTCCATTATCCTCCCTTCTACAGGGTTATCCTTCTGTCCGTGAAACACCGTGATGCCCACACAGCCAATGGTGCAGGCAATACACTTGCGGGAATTCTGCAACAAATATTCGGGAAACGTTGCTCAGACGCAATCCCGCCTATTATTCCTCGCGTGCAGAACATATTTATCCGACAAATAATCCTAAAAATAGAAGCCACTGCTTCTGCCACGAAAGCCAAACAACTTATACAATCAGCCATTAACCAGCTGCACAGCATTCATGCGTACAAGAATGTACCTGTCATTATTGACGTTGATCCGATGTAGGAATATTCTCCGCAATACAACGTGCATTTATCTCCTTACGCTCCTTATCAAAAAACCATCCCCACTTATTGAAATAGCGACAACAACTGATTATATGAATGCCCAATAGCTTCCAGCTTTTATAGGATCCTCTCATGTGTTCATGTACAACTGTCACCTTAGGATAAAATACCGTTTTATAATGTTGATGAAGGCGTCTGGCAAGATCAACATCCTCCATATACAAGAAGAACCTCTCATCAAATAACCCAACTTGTCTCATTGCACTAGTCCGTAGCAACATAAAACATCCTGAAACATTTGGGACATTCATCTGATAATTATAGGTACTTTTATGCATTTCGAAATATTCCATCCGTTTCTTCATCCACCTTTTAGGAAGAAATCTTCGTCCAAACAAATCCATAGGCGTGGGCAATAATTTGCACAAATATTGTATATCTCCATTCGGATAAAATATTTTAGGCATGAGAGAAGCCACATCCTTATATTTTTCAAGATACTCCATCAATTCTGTTAAAATAAAAGGTTCAAACATTACATCTGGATTTAACACCAGGTGATAGGGTACTTTATCTTCAATCGTTTTGCGTAAAGCTATGTTGTGTGCTTTACCAAATCCTAGATTGTGATTATTACATATATACTTTACAGATGGCAAATTTGAAAGGCCATGCAAAGGAAACTCAGAATTATCGATTATAAAAATATCTTTTACTATTTCTGAATTACGTAATAAATTAATCAGTGTACAAATCTTTTCCATCGACACATTGTATACAACGATCGATATGTTCATTTGTACCTTCTTTATGGTTCTTGGATGTACCAAATCTGGAAAAACACCTCTATATTCTTCCAAAATTATAGCATCGGAAAATCTTTTTTGAATAAATAAACGCCCATACTGCCCCATCTGTTTCCGTTGCTCATATGGCATTCTCAAGAAATAATCTATTGTTTCAGACAAACTCTCAACATTCCTTGGTTTACACAAAAGGCCTGATTTCTCATGAACAACCACATCTCTACACCCAGGTACATCTGTCGTAATAATAGGTCGCTCCACAGAAGAAGCCTCTAGAAGTACTCTAGAAATCCCCTCTCTATACGATGGCAGTACAATACAAGATGCATTCTTTATATATGAAGATATATCATTTGTCACACCCAAATAACGTATCAATCCTTCACTTTCCCAGCTCTCAATATCAGCTCTCTTTATCCCTCTTACATTAGCTTCATCCAACTCTCCTAGAATAGCAAAAGTAACATTCTTCCACTTACTCTTAATAATTCTTGCAGCTTTTACATATTCTTCTATTCCCTTGTCTTTTATCACTCTACCAATGAAAAGGAAATTTGTCGATGTATCAGAAGGATAAGGTAATGGCGGATACATATCCATATCTATCCCCTCTCCATTTAAAATCTTTGATATTTGCCTATCCAATATCCCTAAATCAAGAAAGAGTTGACGGTCATCTTGATTCAAAAACCACACCTCATTACTATAACGTAGCGCCTTCCTATATAAGTTTGTTACAAAACGGTTCAATATACCTTTATGTAAAAAAGTATACCCAAGTCCTGTAATAACAGATATATGCCTAATATGATTCAAATGTGCCGCAATTGCCCCGAAAATAATCGGTTTTATTGTATAATGAAAGATAAAATCAAACTTTTCTTTCTTGTAAAGTTTATACAAACTCCACGTATATTTCAAATCACTAAAAGGATTCGTCCCTTTACAATCCATGACAATGGGAATAAAACGAATACGATGTTTCCGATAAACATCCTCTAGTGTATCCAAAGGAGCAACAACAATTATATCATATCCAAACAAAATCATGTTTTTCAGAAGATTAATTCTGAAATTAAGCATCGTTTTGGCACTATTTCCTACAAATGCGATTTTAGGTCTTTTTTCCATCATTACTTTGCAAATAGAAGTTCTATTTCAGATGCCGCCTTCTTCCAACTGAAAAGTCTCAAACGTAACCGTCCCTTTTGTGACAAATCAGCAGAAATCTCTTTCTCATGGCGGATAAAATGTAATATCGTTTCTGCTATGTCAGTCACACTATAAGGATCAAAATATAAAGCAGCATCTCCAGCAACCTCCGGTAAAGAAGTTTGTTTTGACACCAATAAAGGAACATTATTATAAAACGCTTCAAGAACAGGAATACCAAATCCTTCTGATAAAGAAGGAAAAATAAAAGCACATGAATTGGCAAACAATGCATTCAACTCTTCTTCTTCAACCCAACCAGGAAAATATACAATGCTTCTATTTTTATTTATCTCGTTGACTATTTCTTGTTGTTTTTCTGTCAAATGGCTGATATTTCCAGCTAACATAAATCCATAATATTCGGGCAATTTGTCTTTTATCAGATTTATTGCCAATAATAACCGATACAGATTCTTATGACCTCTAGCACTTCCTACATACAACATATATGTAGAAAAAGGAAGGTCCTTTTTTCTCTCTACAACTATGTTATCTTGCAGATGCTCACATCCTTCATATATGACTGTAATTTTATCCGAGCATGTATTGGGATGCCAATACAATATTTCCTTTTTAGTATATTGTGATACAGCAATCACATGGTCTGCTTTTCTCACTCCCATTTTTACAACCCAATGCAAATATAACCGTTTCAGAAAAGCCATTCTTCCTAGTTGAGATGGGAAACGCTCATAAATCAGATCATGTACCGTATAAACAGATGGAGTACTTGCAAAAACAGGAAACTGATTGGAAGGTGCAAACATCATATCAAATTCTGTCTTATGTTTCCTAAGATACCCAAAAAACTGCCAATCCCTTTTCGGTCCGATAGGAGCCATATCAACAAATTCCACTTTTATACCTTTCTTTTTAAACTCTTCCACATATTTTATTGGGCATTGAGCTGGACGTACTAATATGGTATAATAATTTTTGCTGGTATCAAAAAATCTGACTACATTAATAATATAACGCGACAAACCATCCATCTTATCAGAAATGGTTGTTCCATCAATTAATATTCGTTTTTTTCTATCCATTCAACCTTTCAAAGTCATATTATGAAATTTCCGGAGCAGCATTTTCAGCACTAACAACCAGACTGAGTTAAACAATTGAAATCTCTCCTTTATTACAACATAAAACCGCTTAACATAATTATCATATGGCAGTCTCAGAAATATGGCCATTGTCCTTCTGTCATCAAAACCCATCATAGTTCCATGATGATTTAAAAAAGCTCTTACTCCCTTATAATGATTCTCATCCACGACTGGCACATGCCTATTTCTATATGCCCATACCATTTTCTTAAACATACTACCAGGCGCAGCACCAGTCACATTGTTATCATGCTGTCTATAATACATCAACGGCCGATCTATATATGTTACTTCACCATACACCAATGCAGACAATATCAAAACATGATCATGCATAGCATAATGATCTAATGGTTCCAACATGATTGCACGCAATACAGCATTAAACATCGCAGCCGCACCCTGTATACCAGTATTCAAGAATAATAGTTTCTTTAAATTATCCGGATAGGTCAACGTATTCCTTTCTGAGAACACTCCCCTTTCTGGATTCCATAAATATGCATTTGAATATACAGCTTGGGCAACACTGTTATTTCTTTCTTTAATAGCATCATACATCATCTGTACTTTATCCACACACCATATATCATCTTGATCACAAAACATTACGTACTCAGCTTGAGAATAAGCCAATAAATGCATGAAATTTTTAGCAACTCCCAAATGTACTATTCCATCATCTATTATCCTAATGCGTTGGTCCTGACATGCATATTCCATCAAAATCTCCATCGTTTTGTCACACGAACCATCATCATGGACTATCAAATTCCATCCTTGGAAACTTTGCTGAATAATTGATTCCACCTGTTCCCGAATAAAATCCTCACCATTATATGTGGCCATTAAGATATCTATCATTGTAACACTTTCTTTTCAAACAAATGGTATTTGGTAATAATGAAAGGTATTAGAGCAAAAAACAAATACTGAAGATTTTGTGACAGAATAGTAAAAAAGGTATCTCCAGCAAACTGCATAACCAATGTTCCACTCCATAAAGCATAAACAGTCAAAGCACAATATGATTTTAAACCCATCATCATAAAAAGAACTCCAAATACTATACCTAAGAATACGGCACCCAGTGCTACACCCCACAACCCAAAATCTTTATAAAACGGATATAAAACCGTATATGTATTGGTATGATATTTTTTGTTATCTATTTTCACCTGAACAAACGGTAATATCGGATCTACAAAATTCTCTGAATGCCCTAATTTCGATTTAACAGCATAATACAAACGAAAAACATTCTCTCCTTCTTGTTCCGAGGTATTGGGCTGTACATATTGGTCAAATGCTTTCATACTTGAAGCAACATACAACGTAACAAATTCCTTGTAATTAGTATAAGCACCTCTCATCTTCTGTATTCCAACAAAAGCACCAGCTAAAAGCACAATACCTATGATAAAGAACTTCATTTTTACCCGTTTCTGATACAAAAGTACAATAGCTGTTGCAAGAAAAAAAATCAGAAAATTTGATTTTCCCATAGAAATAAAGGCGTAAAAAAGATTCATTATAGCCAACAAAACCACACGCCATTTATTTTTCTTTGACCACACACACAGCTCCATTACATAACTGACTAACCAAAATACAACAAAAAAATTAGCAGTCCTCCCGACCTTACTATTGGCTTCCACGCTTACATTAGCATCTCTCAACGCATTAAACGGACTAGCAGTACTTCCCTGAATAATCAAATATACATCATAAACCAACAGTGGTAAGGTACATAAAGATAGATAGAAATAAATATCTCTTGCTGGCTGGCTTGGCATCAGGTCCACAAAGAATGGCTTGATTTTAATTGATTGGACTGCCAATGCCAGCAAAGAAAAGCAGGAAACCCAAACGGCCATTGCTGTACAAAATTTACTACTTAATGTCTGAGGCGTCGGATCCACCATCAAATAACAGCATATACATACGAACCACAACCCTGACACAAGAACAGCCGGAGCTAACAAAAACTCTTTTGAGCACAAATACCCCAAAAGCAAAAAGAATCCACACAATATACAAAGCAAAGGCAATGTCATCGGTTAAAATATATACCCATCATTACCAAACAAACAAAACTTTCTACTATTAACACTGCCACAGCAGTTCCAAGTACGCCATACAATGGAATAGCAATACACATAATCACCAAAGCCAATAATGCGGCCCACACATATACATTCCTGAAATAACGTTTCTCCCTGTCATCACCCAAAGCCAACAAGCCCAACTGACCAGCTATACCACCCAAAGCCATCAACAACGGTAACATACTCATAATCTGAAATAGATTTTCTGAATCTTTATAATCCGCACCTAAAAATAAACATAAATACTCTGCACCAAACAAGAACACACACCCTACAATCAACATAATAACAGTCATTAATACCAACAGTCCACGAATTAACTTATAAGCCTGAGATTTGTTAGTTATCGACATATAAGACAAACGTGGAAAAAAAGCCTGAACTATGGGCACCAAAAACAAATAAGCTACGCTTCTAATCAGTTTCTCAACAGCAGTATAACGTCCCACATCACTAGCTCCAACAAAATAAGCCAATACAACAACAAACATCATCGTATAAACAGTTGTAGACGCCTGCGACAAAAAAACTGGAAAACTATTTTTCAGCATCTGTTTTACCTCAATTAGCGTTACCTTTGTAAAACTTTTTACATATTTCTCTCGAATAATAACCAGAAATCCAAGCAATGAGGCAATTATATATACAACAGATAGCAAGAGTGCCGCAAGCAGAAAATGACTTGGCCCATGTACTAATACAAATGTCATTGGGAGTATCAATAATTTCGATCCTGCATTAACAATTGATATCAAACGGATTTTCCCCAACCCCTGAAACAGCCACACAAAAGAAAATGCATGAGCTATCACCATCCCAGACATAATTAACAAAACATATCTATAAGATTCATACGCTGGCACACAAAAGGCCAGAAACAGCAAAAGAATCATACATATCAAAAGCAAAAAGCCTTTTGCATACAATGTTGTCCAAAAGATCTTTGTCAAAGCCTCTTTATCATTCTTATGTAAAGCAACCTCTTTTGTCGCCGTAAAATTAAATCCGAAATCCACTACTATCATCAAATATTGGCATACCGCCGTTGCAAAACCGATATAGCCAAATTTCTCTGCGCCCAGCACAACCATTAAGTACGGCCAAACCAGCAAAGGCATCACATAGTTTAGTCCTTGCAGCGCAATAAGCCATAGCGTATCATGCAGCTCACGCTTATACTTCATATTTGCCCACCTTGCTCTCAATGGTTACATCTTCTTCACACGATGTCTGGATTTTTACATTTGTAATCACATTGGCTGCACCAGCCTCATAGCACGCTTCCTGTGCCATACGCAAAGCATTAATTACCTCTTCATAGGTTCCTTCTACAACAGTCTCAAAAGGACATACCATACATGGCAAACCAGTACTCTTAATGGCTGCTATTGCCGCATCCACAATTGTATAAGGATGAACAGAACTATCTTTAGGTGTAGGCAAAACCTGAATAGCCGCATTCACTTGTTTTTCTAACATAACCGCTCTTTGTATTATAATCTATAATAAATAATAACGAACACCTTATCAAAAAATTGCTTCTAGAAAAAGAAAGACACAAAAAAACGAAGGTCTGAAATTCAAACCTTCGCTCAATACTTTTTTCGCAAAAAAAATTACGCTTCTGCTGGAGCTTCCTCTGATGCAGAAGCTTCTTCTGCTGGAGCTTCCAATTCTGCTTTTGCAGCGGCAGCCTTAGCTTCCAGCTCGGCAGCTTTCTTCTTGGCCAATTCTTCTGCTTTTGCCTTGTTTTGTGCTTGTTCCACTTCCAAACGAGCTTTTGCAGCAGCAACTTTTTCTGCAGCTAATTGCTCACGAGTCTTGGTCAAAGCATTTTCTTTTTCAGCTTTCCATGCAGCAAAGCGTTTTTCTGCTTCTGCTTCACTAAATGCGCCTTTCTTTACACCACCCATCAAATGTTTCATCAACAAAACACCTTCTCTTGAGAGGATATTACGGGTTGTGTCTGTTGGTTGTGCACCCACGCCTAACCAATACATGGCACGGTCAAAATTCAATTGAACAGTTGCAGGGTTAGTGTTAGGGTTATAAGAACCAATACGTTCGATAAATTTGCCATCACGTGGCGCGCGGCTGTCAGCTACAACTATGTGATAATAAGCATAGGATTTGCGGCCATGACGAGCCAATCTGATTTTTACTGCCATTTTGTAAAATATTTAAATTAGTACTATCGAAATGCTCTTACTCGAAGAGCGGGTGCAAAGGTAGCAATTTCTATTCAATCCGCAAAATGCAACCACGCATCCAAAACATTTATTTTACACCACTTTAGACACATGACCAACATAATCATCCATAGCAACCAAAGCAGCCAACTGACCACATAATATGCCGGTTTGCTACATTTATGCCTTATCACATACATCAAAGGCATCATTAAGAATGCCCCTCCCATCATTTCACACATATGCAACGTTCGCTCCGGCACACGCTTTCTACCTTTAATTGACAACAATTTGTCAACAGAGAACAATATTCCTCCGACAAGATTGATGGCTGTCAGATAGCCTATCGCCAATATCTCTAATCCCATTCATCCAGCAAATGAGGGCGCAACATACGGGTTCGCTCCAAAGCCTGTTCATGCTCCCAAGCTTCAATCTTAGCCTGATGCCCAGACAACAATATGTCTGGCACTTTCCAACCTTTATATTCAACAGGACGCGTATAGACCGGGGGTGCAAGTAAATTGTCTTGAAATGAATCAGACAAAGCCGACATTTCGTCTCCAATAGCCCCCGGCAACAAACGCACGATAGCATCTGTCATGATAGCAGCAGGCAATTCTCCACCAGTCAACACATAATCCCCTATGGTTATCTCTCGTGTAATCAGATGCTCTCTCACCCTATGGTCCACTCCTTTATAATGTCCACACAATATGATAAGATTTTCTGCTAAAGAATAATTATTAGCCATTTTCTGCGTAAATGGCTCACCATCTGGCGAGGTATAAATTACCTCGTCATAATTTCGTTCGCGTTTCAATGCAGTGATTGCCCTATCAATAGGTTCAATTTGCAATACCATACCAGCACCAAATCCAAAAGAGTAATCATCAACCCTTCTGTGTTTGTCTTCACTATAATCCCGCAGATTATGCACTACGACTTCAACCAAGCCCTTGTCACGGGCACGTTTTACTATCGAATGATTCAACGGACTCTCCAACAACTCAGGAACTGCAGTAATAATATCTATTCGCATACTTTTCTATAAATTACATTTCAATCGGAGGAACTCAAGGAACAGGGTCATAGCCACTTCCACCCCATGGATGGCACCGCAGAATACGCTTTATGCCCAGCCATCCTCCTTTCAGCACCCCATACTTCATAACCGCCTCCACCATATAGGCAGAACAAGTCGGTGTATAACGGCATGTGGGAGGAAACAATGGTGAAATACACCAACGATAAAAATATACCGGCAACAGCACCACTCGACGGATAGCTATTTGAATTCGGTTCATGCTTGTTCTCGAACTTCCATTATCTGTTTACACAATTTTCGCATGGATTTTATCATAGCCTTCTCAATAACAGCATAAGGCAACTCTTCACGGGCAATATAAGAGTAGCAGATACGAGCCTTTACATCTTCCGGCAAATCATTTAGTTGTTTTTGATGCAACCTATAAGCCTCACGCATACGACGTTTCAAGGTATTACGCCATACGGCCCGCTTGAACAAGCGTTTGGCCACAGAAAACATCACCCGATTATTTTCATCCCCACTGCACATATAGACGACACGAAGCGGATAACACACAAAAGAGTTACCATTAGCAAACAACTCTTTCACCGCATTCTCACCTTTCAAACGTTTCGATTTGCTTAAACCCAATTCAGACATAGGCCATTTAAATCCAAAAAAGCAACCCCAAAAGTAAGGAAAAAATCCGAACTCCCGAGATTGCTCACAAATCCTTCAATTACAGAAACTCTATTATTTCCGCACTCTTTTATGATTCTCTTTCAAATAAGCATCAATAGCCATTGTCATGGATGGATATTCAGGGGAAGGCACTTCAATATCCAAACGCAATCCCGCATCTTTGGCTGCTCGCGCTGTTGTTGCACCCAAACAACCAATAACAGTCTCGCCCTGCTCAAAATTAGGAAAGTTTTTCATCAAGGCCGCAATTCCTGCCGGACTGAAAAACACCAACATATCATAATCAAAAGGCTCTGACTCGCTAAAATCGTTGCTTACAGTCTTATACATTACAGCTTTATCAATCTGTATTTTTTTCGCGCGGAACATCTCCATCAAATCATCATTATGAACATCCGAAACGACAATCAGATATTTTTCATCCAAATGTTTTGTCATTGTCGGTATCAAATCCGGCATCTTACCCGTCGGGCCAAAAAATACTTTACGCTTTCTATACTGAATATATTTTTGTAGATAAAGTGCAACCGATTCAGATACACAGAAATATTTCATCGTCTCAGGAACCGTGATACGCAACTCTTCACACAAACGGAAAAAATGGTCAATACCATGTCGCGCATTAAAAACAATGGCTGTATGGTCTAAAATTGACACCTTTTGTTTACGGAATTCTTTTGAATCCATCGGTTCAACCTTAATAAACGGCCGGAAATCTATCTTGACATTATATTTCGCCATAATATCATAATAGGGAGATTTCTCCGACGTAGGTTTGGGCTGAGACACCAAAATTTTCTTGACTTTCAAAACCTTATATTTTTTATTGTTAGACAGATACAACTATTTTTTCCAATAAAAAAAACAGTCCCCAAAATGGTATAATTTCGAGGGTGCAAAGGTACAGCAATATATAAAAACTCGCAACCATTTTATGGAAAAAAAGTTGAAAAATATCTACCAGCAACAAGATTACAACTGCAAATAGTAACAAACCCAGCAATATCAGGGGATAGATAGCATATGTATCAGGCAATAAAATATTGGCAAGACAAAGAGGGAGACCCATCATAGATACAAACAACAGCAACTGCCAATAAGTACGCAAATATGTAACAAAAATCTGCATCCCGAAAAAAACATAGCCCAGCAAAAGCAGCATCAGATATTTTACCGCGAAAAACAGACTCACACAACACAACAATTTCAAATAGGTCAAATAAGAGAAAGTATTATCCAAACCATACAACAACAAATAGCTACACAAGCTCCACGTGCATACCACAAAAATCAACTGACTCACTACGGCACGTATATCCACACGGCTCTGGTCATCAAACAAGTTGCTTCTATCATCCTCTTTCCCCAAACGAAACAGCACATCTATGCTATAAGGCTGCACCATAAATGAAAAAGACAATAGCAGAAAAAGGAATGCCAGCAATATTGGGAGCCAACTTTCCGTAAGCGGTGATGATGACAAAACAATCTCTTCCATTCCAATTCTGTTTTGACCTAGATGGCGGCTATTTTCCGCACGGAACTATCCCATGCCGGCATTTCCACTAACGCATCCGCCAGTCCACTTGTTTCCGTACAAACCTTCCACATATTTTTATGCACCTCTCTCATAAAATGGTCATCTACCATCTGACTTAACCATGCAAGCAGTTCATTATAACAACCAGCCACATTCATAATTACAATAGGTTTTGTTATCAAACCTAACTGTTTCCATGTAAGTGTTTCCAACAATTCCTCGGCAGTACCAATACCACCAGGAAAAGCAACAACTGCATCCGACATATCACACATCATTTGCTTACGCTCATGCATAGTGTTTGTAATAAGCAACTGACTCAGACCTTCATGATGCCATCCCGCCTCTACCATAAAACGTGGTATCACCCCCGTTACCTTTCCTCCTGCAGCCAACACACTATCTGCCAAAGCGCCCATCAGCCCAACATTTCCTGCCCCATAAATCAACTCAATGCCATGCTGTGCCAGCCAAGCACCCAAACGTTTCACTTCTACAAACAATTGGGTATTAACCTGCGAACTTGATCCACAAAACACGCAAATACGCCTGATATTCTTTATCTCCATACTTTCTACCTATTATGCTGTGCAAAGATAATACAATTACGGCAAAGCATCAATCATAATGCAGGGATTAGATAAACAATAAAAAAAGAGTCCAGTATATTACACCAGACTCTTTTTTGACTAATAATAATTTATATTTTATCCTAGCATACTCATCAAGATACCAGCAGCTACAGCAGAACCGATCACACCTGCTACGTTTGGACCCATAGCATGCATCAACAGGAAGTTACCTGGATCTGCTTCCTGGCCAACGGTTTGGGATACACGCGCTGCCATTGGAACAGCAGATACACCTGCAGAACCGATAAGCGGATTGATTTTTTCTTTTGAGAAGACGTTCATCAATTTAGCCAACAAAACGCCGCCCGCCGTTCCTAAACCGAAGGCCAAGATACCTATACACAGAATAGCAAGTGTCTTGAGGTTCAGGAAGGCGTCTGCCGTTGCAGTTGCACCAACTGATATACCCAACATTATAGTTGTGATATTCATCAACTCATTTTGAACTGTCTTGCTCAAACGTTCTACTACACCACATTCACGCATTAAGTTACCCAACATCAAGCAACCAATCAGAGGAGCTGCAGATGGCAACATCAGCGAAACAATCATGGTAACCAAAATTGGGAAAATCACTTTTTCCTTTTTTGATACAGAACGCAATTGTTTCATACGTATTTCACGTTCAGCCTTAGTTGTAAGAGCACGCATAATTGGCGGCTGAATTACTGGAACCAATGCCATATAAGAATATGCCGCTACAGCAATCGGACCAAGCAAATCTGGAGCCAATCGAGTTGTAAGGAAGATGGCAGTAGGGCCATCAGCACCACCTATAATACCGATTGAAGCTGCTTCGTTTGGCATGAATCCCAAAGCAATGGCCCCAAGATAGGTAGCAAAAATGCCCAACTGAGCTGCTGCACCAAGCAACAAACTTTTCGGATTAGCCAACAGAGGACCGAAGTCAGTCATCGCACCTACACCGATAAAGATAATACACGGATAAATGCCCAATTTAACACCGAGATACAAGTAGTCAATCAAACCAGCCCCTTTGGCAAACTCTTCCCAATGAACATGTCCACCCGCAAACAATTCAGGTGTATAAAGACCAGCTCCAGGAAGGTTGGTCAATAACATACCAAATGCAATAGGCAATAACAACAATGGCTCGAACTGCTTCACAATAGCAAGGTAAAACAATACGCACGCTATTACTAACATGACGAGAATTCGCCAGTTTTCTGCAATCAGAGCAAATCCCGTACTGTTTACAAAGTCTGTAAGACTCTCGGAAATGTTCAATTGAGGCTCAATATATTCATCTGATTCTACACCATTACATGCATTGGCGCAAGCAGTCTGCTCTGTCTGTACTTCTGCGGTTGAATCTTCCGCCCATACAGTTCCTGCCATCAATGCACTAGCAGCAAAGGTGAGAACGAAACATAATAATCGTAGTGCTTTCATTTTTTACCCTTTTATTCAATATCTACCAATACATCATCTTGCATTACATTCTTGCCCACTTCAACATGAACAGCTTTAATGGTGCAATCGCGTTCAGCCATAATGCTGTTTTCCATCTTCATAGATTCCATGGTCAACAGCACATCACCACGTTTAACAGCCTGGCCTGGTGTTACCAAGACTTTCATAATGCTTCCAGGAAGCGGAGCCTTGATACTTTCTGCCGATGCCTTTGGTGCTGGTTTTGCTACCGGTTGGGCAACAGGTTGCGAAACCGGAGCTGCTGCGGGTTGAGCAACAGTCTGAACCGATTCACTACCTTCTATCTCAATAAGCAAATCATCCTGCATTACAGATTTACCTACGCTTACATGAATAGCTTTAACTACACCATCATATTCTGTCATAATGTTATTTTCCATCTTCATGGATTCCATCGTCATAAGCACATCTCCACGTTTTACTTTCTGACCAACCTCAACAAGCACCTTCATGATGCTTCCTGGAAGAGGAGACTTAATACTTATTGCCTTTGTCGCTGTGGTTAGAGCACTTGCAACTGTTGGTGTTGCCACTTTACCGGCCTGCTTACGCAATGGCACATTGATTGTTTTCTTTTCACGTGCAATTTCAACAGTGAAAGGTGTGCCGTTAACTTCTATTTCGGCAACGTCTTGGTCTACGTCGTTAACGACTACATCGTATTTGCTACCATTAATGGTAAATTGGTATTTTTTCATGAGTTGATTTATCTGACTAAATTGTTAATTCCGTAAATTTTTGA
>CALUKG010000015.1 GCA_944321155.1 uncultured Bacteroidales bacterium
CAGATTTATCAAAGAGTTTTATTGGTTAAATTAATGAATACCAGCAAATAAACATATTTTTAAGGGACGACTAAATATTTGAAACGGACGCTGAAAGCCTTGCCACTGGATACCGCATTGCTGCGGAATGACATTAAAAATCAGACGCAATGAACTGGGAAACTGGATACCGCATCGAGTGCGGTATGACGTTTAAAACAAAAGTAAAGGGACTGCATCATTTTTTTGACACAATCCCTTTCTTATAATGGTGTGATGATTAGATTACATCATACCTCCCATTCCTCCACCCATTTGAGGCATTGGAGCAGGATGTTCTTCCTTCTTGTCGACAATTACACATTCGGTAGTCAAGAACATACCGGCAATAGAAGCGGCATTTTCCAAAGCTACACGAGTTACCTTAGCTGGGTCAACTACACCGGCTGCATGCATATTTTCATATACATCGGTACGTGCATTGTATCCGAAGTCGCCTTTACCTTCACGTACTTTTTGCACAACAACTGCACCTTCCTTACCTGCATTGGTAACAATCTGGCGCAATGGTTCTTCAATAGCACGGCGGATGATTTCGATACCGGTTTGTTCGTCTTCGTTGTCGCCTTTGAGTCCGTCAAGAGCAGCTTGAGCACGGATGTAAGTAACGCCACCACCAGGAACAATACCTTCTTCAATTGCAGCACGTGTTGCACTGAGGGCATCGTCAACACGGTCTTTCTTCTCCTTCATTTCCACTTCAGAAGCAGCACCTACATAAAGAACAGCTACGCCACCTGACAATTTGGCAAGACGTTCCTGCAGTTTTTCCTTGTCATAATCGCTGGTTGTAGCAGCAATCTGAGCCTTGATTTGGGCAGTACGTTGAGCAATAGCGTCCTTGCTACCTGCACCATTGACAATGGTAGTATTGTCTTTGGTTACAGTAATCTTTTCGGCTGTACCCAACATTTCAAGGGTTGCATTTTCCAACTTGATACCTTTTTCTTCAGAGATGACAATACCACCGGTAAGGATAGCAATGTCTTCCAACATCTCTTTTCTGCGGTCACCGAAACCTGGAGCTTTTACAGCGCAGATTTTCAACTGAGCACGCAATCTGTTTACTACCAATGTAGTAAGAGCCTCGCTATCTACATCTTCCGCAATAATCAACAATGGGCGTCCTGATTGTACAGCTGGCTCCAACACTGGAAGCAACTCTTTGAGGTTAGAAATTTTCTTGTCGTGGATGAGGATATATGGTTTTTCCATTTCCACTTCCATCTTTTCGGTATTGGTTACGAAATATGGAGAAATATATCCACGGTCGAACTGCATACCTTCCACAACATCGATGGTTGTGTCAGTTCCTTTGGCTTCTTCAATGGTAATCACACCATCTTTAGAAACCTTGCGCATAGCGTCGGCAATGAGTTTACCAATTACAGCGTCGTTGTTGGCTGAAACGGTAGCCACCTGTTCAATCTTGTCATAGTTGTCGCCAACCACTTCTGATTGAGCCTTGATGCTTTCTACAACCTTTGCAACGGCTTTGTCGATACCTCTTTTCAAATCCATAGGATTGGCACCGGCAGTAACGTTCTTAAGACCTACGCTAACGATGGCTTGTGCAAGAACTGTAGCGGTTGTTGTTCCGTCACCGGCAGTATCACCCGTTTTAGAAGCAACTTCCTTTACCAATTGTGCTCCAAGGTTTTGCATGGAGTCTTCCAATTCTATTTCTTTTGCAACAGTCACACCGTCTTTTGTAATATGAGGTGCACCGAATTTCTTTTCAATAATTACATTACGACCTTTTGGACCCAATGTCACCTTTACGGCATTTGCCAAGTCATCAACGCCTTTCTTCAATTGGTCGCGTGCATCAATGTTAAATGAAATTTCTTTTGCCATTTTCTTTCTTCCTTTCTAAATCTTCAACGTTTAAATAATTGCAAGTACGTCATTCTGACGCATGATAAGGTATTTTTCTCCGTCCAGTTCGAGTTCTGTTCCGGCATATTTGCCATAAAGAACCGTATCACCCGGTTTCAATACCATTTCTTCATCTTTCGTACCATTTCCAACAGCAAGTACTTCGCCTTTCAATGGTTTTTCTTTTGCTGAGTCAGGAATGATAATACCTCCAATTGTTTTCTCTTCTGCGGCAGCCGGTTTAACCAGCACCCTGTCTGCCAATGGTCTAATATTCATACTTATTTTATTTATAAAGTTATATCTATTATTTTGCGCTCAAAAGAAGCACAACTGTTTTGTTTTCATCCAACAATCTGAGTCCGTTGGCTGTGCATTCATAGGCTTTCACTTTGTTGAAAGCAGCAAGGAACTGGTCTTCCAACTCCAAATTAGGACAAGCCATCTTGGTTGCACCTGCCTGCTGGAAAGCAAGAGTGCCTTCGCCGACTTCAAATTGAGAAAAATAACGATTGCATCCGGCAAAGCCTGCCACACGTTTTTCTGCCCAATCAAAAGCCATTGTTGGCTGTTCTTCTGCAGCTACCTCCAATTTTGTTCCATTGATAGCCACCACGCTATATTCTTTATTGAAAAGCTGTTCGGGAGTCATTGCCTTTTTGCTTGGGCAACCTTCCGGATGCTTACATTCGTGGTTAGCCTTCTCGGCACATGAAGCCTTGTCTGTTTGACTGCAGCATTGATGATTGTGGGTTTCTGTACATGCCTCAGCACATGCTGCTTTAGCTGCACAGCCTTCTTCCTGAGCTGCATTCTGACATGTATGTTGAACAGCTGCCCCACAGCCTTGTTGTTCTGTTTCTGCATTGCATTGCTGAACACAAGTAGCGGGAGAAGCGGTTTGCTCTTCTGAAGTTGTTTTCTTTCCTGAACAGGAAACCAAAGCCAAAGCGCTGGTCAAAAGGACCATCGTCACGAATGAATGTTTTTTCATAATGAATTGTTTTTAGGGTTTGTATTTAGGTTATTTACATATTATGTGCCAAGGGCTGTAAATGACATTCTGTCATATTCGCAAACAAGGAGAATGTCAGTTCGTTCCATGACACATGGCAAAGATAACATATTTTATGCCAAAATGAGCAATCAGGTATTGGGGTTTTGAGTAGAAAAGGAAATAATGGAGCGCAAAACCAAATCGGCAGAACGCACAAACTGGCTATAGAATATCCAAATTGAGAAACTTGGGCAATTGTTCTTTCGGAAAGTTCCTTTGGGAAGCATACCAGTCGAACTGTTGTCTTGAAATGGCAGATACCATAAAATAGCGCGCCTGAGGATGCTTGATGTACATGCCACAAATGCTGGACAAAGGCATCATGGCAGCATGCTCCGTAAGCGTAAGCCCTATATCAGAAAAGCGCAAATATCTATCTATATCAAAAAGAAGCGACAAATCAGGCAAGGAAGGATAGCCAAATGCTGGACGAATCCCCTGCCCTTTCAAAAGAAAGTCATGCAAATATTCCGAGGTTGCTTCCGCCAAACGGGTTCCCAAAGTTTGAATAAGAATAGCGGTATAGGCATCGTTCTTTTCGTTGGCCTCGCTCGCTTTCTGCTCTACCCCATGGACTGTCAACGCAAAAAGGCCTATTTCGTCTTCTGTGGGCGAAACAAAATCTGCCAATGCCCAACAAAAACCATCCTCACGGGGTGTCTGCTGGCGCAAAGTAGGAATAAGAAGTGTATTGTCGTTTTCATCTTGGGCAACAATGACTGAATCATCGGAATGTGCTTTCAGAAACACATATTCTGCCTGTATGGAAACAGCCTGCTGTGAACTCCAAGCCGCCAACAAATCTTTTGCCTCTTTATAGAGGCGCAAAGCCTCTTCCGCCTTCAAGCGATCAGGTCCATAAAACCCAGAAAGCCACTTTTCACGACATGCCGCACAATCACACAATGTATCAATGCCACTGTAATTGCCCGGCAAACGCCAGGCATTGAAGAAAAACGTCCAATTAATGAAAGGAATAACCTGCTGCAGTTGTATATTGACTATTTTCTTGGACATAAGCATTTAGAATGCGAAAAATATACAGGGCAAGAAAGTGGTGAACATTCCCACATAAAATCCGCCAATCACCTGCATGGGAGTATGCGCATTCAGGTAAATTCTCGACCACATGACTGACAACGAAAGCAACAAGAGTATCAGGAAATAAGGCAGAGGGTTAAGAAAAAAGACATAAGAAAATCCTAATGATGCCCCCAAAAGTGAGCCCATACCAGTAAGATGAGCGCTGATTTTCCACTTCGTGTTGATAAACATCACCAATATCAATCCTACTACTGCACCTGCCGCCACCACAACAAGCAAAGTGGACAAAAGCATGGTTTTCCAAAGAAAATAAATCCAAAACAGATAGGATATAAGCGTATATACATAAGGTAATGTGCGCTGCCTTCTGTTGGAAATAAAGATATCTGAAATCTGCCCTGTCTTCATCATATATAACACAGACAGGCCGGGAATAAGTGCTGTAAAAAAGAATGTTCCACCCAATGCAAGCAACTTATAGGCTACCGATACGGGCAAAAGGGCAAAAGGGGACAAATAGAAAAAAAGCAACATACCATATAAAGGTATGAGCAATGGCTGAAATATATATGATATAATGGTGGCTACAGATTTCATATAAACTATATTTCTTTACGCAAACGCGCAACAGGGATGTTGAGCTGCTCACGATATTTGGCAACCGTTCGGCGGGCAATAATATAACCTTGCAACTTCAGTACCTCCTTCAGTTGGTCATCGGTAAGCGGTTTCTTCTTGTTCTCTTGGGAAACTGCTTCCTGTAATATCTTCTTTATTTCACGTGTAGATATTTCCTCACCAGCCTCATTCACCATGGACTCGGAGAAGAAGAATTTGAGAGGAAACACCCCAAATTCCGTCTGCACATATTTGCTGTTGCTCACACGGGAAATGGTTGATATATCAAAACCCGTACGGTCGGCAATGTCTTTGAGAATCATCGGTTTGAGATAGGTTTCATCTCCCTCCACAAAAAAGTCCTTTTGAAACTCAAGAATTGCGGTCATTGTACGGAGCAAGGTATCGTTTCTCTGTTTGACTGCATCAATAAACCATCTGGCAGAATCAATCTTTTGCTTTACAAAGGTAACGGCATCTTTCATTTCCTTTGTACGGTTGGCCTTGTTGGTGGAATATTCCTGAAGCAGTTCTGAATATTCCTTGTTGATACGCAATTCCGGCATGTGCGCATTATTGAGCGACAGGGAAAGCTCTCCGTTATTGTTTTCAACAATAAAATCGGGAATCAAGGAAGTCATGTGCCGTTCATACAGATTACCAGCCCATGCACTGCCCGGTTTCGGATTAAGATGTATAATTTCATCTATTGCTTCCTTGAACTTCTCTGCCGTTACATCCAGACGCTGCTGAATTCTATCGTAATGTTTTCGGGAGAACTCTTCAAAAAAATCGGTGACTATCCTAATGGCCAATTCTACTGTAGCATCCTTATTTTCCTTTCTTTTGAGCTGGAGCAAAAGGCATTCCTGCAAATCGCGGGCACATACACCTGCGGGATCAAAATCCTGCACAACCGCAACCAAGCGCTGTACATCAGAATCCTGTATATCCAGTCCTGCCTGAAATGCCAAATCATCCGTAATAGCCTCAACCGACCTTCTCAGATAACCATCCTCATCAATATTTCCTATGATAAACTCTGCAATCTTAGAATCCTGCTGACTCAGATTCTGCAAGCCCAACTGACTGATAAGATGTTCATGAAATGTCATTCCGGATGAGAACGGTATGTCTTCCTGCTTGTCATCCTTGGAGAGATTATTGGCATGAAGACGATATTCAGGCACTTCATCGTCACTAATGTAGTCGTCCAGATTAAAATCTTCATTGTCCAATTCATTCCGTTCTTCCGAATCATTGTCATTCTCAAATGTATCAAGCGTGCTTTCTTCCACATCAGCCCCTTCTTCCAATACCGGATTTTCTTCCAATTCCTGCATAACGCGTTCCTCGAATTCCAGTGTTGGCAATTCCAGCATTCTAATCACTTGAATCTGAGCAGGTGAAAGTTTCTGCTGTAATTTTAGTTGTTGCTCCTGTTTCAGCATGTAGATTATATTACTAAAATGATTCGCTATTTTACAGAGTCAAGAATCTGCAAAAGATTATCTGTTATATAATGTAATTGTTCTTCAGTCAGTTCTGTGTGCATCGGCAAGCTTAAAACGGTTTGTGCCAACTGCTCTGCCACGGGAAAATCACCTTTCCGGTAACGCACATCCTGATAAGCCTTCTGCAAATGTAAAGGAATCGGATAATATATCATAGCCGGAATATTCTTTTCTGCCAAACGTGCTTGCACCAAATCACGATTAACACCTACCAAGCGGATGGTGTATTGATGATAGGTATGTTCCGACTTAGGATTACGTGCAGGAAGAATAATGTTGGGATGATTTTTTAAGGCCTCATCATAAAACTGTGCCGCATTCTTCCGATTTTGAATATACTGGTCAAGATGCTGTAGCTTCACATCCAGTACAGCCGCCTGAATACTGTCCAAACGGGAATTGACACCGATAATGTCATGATGGTATCTTACAGACATGCCATGATTGGCAATGGCTCTGATTTTAGCTGCCAAATCATCGTCATTTGTAAAGAGCGCTCCCCCATCGCCATAACATCCTAAATTCTTGGACGGAAAGAATGATGTACAGCCAATATGCCCCATACAGCCCGAACGACCGACAGAACCATCATTAAACGTGTATTTGGCACCTATCGACTGACAGGCATCTTCCACAACATAGAGATGGTGTTTGTGTGCAATGGCCATAATCTCATCCATATTGGCGTTTTGTCCGTAAAGATGAACCGGCACTATCGCTTTTGTTTTCGGTGTAATGGCATTTTCCAAGGCCTGAATGGAAATGCTAAAGTAATCAGGCTCAACATCAACGAGCACAGGGGTAAGTCCCAACAAGGCAACCACTTCTGCCGTAGCCGCAAAAGTAAATGTAGGTGTAATGACTTCATCACCCGGCTTCAAGCCCAAAGCCATAAGGGAAATCTGCAATGCATCTGTTCCATTTCCTACAGGGATAACATGTTTCACCCCAAGGTATTCCTCCAAATGCTGCTGAAATTCCTTTACCTTGCCACCCTTCACATATGTAGCAGTATCCAATACGTTTTGTATTCCCCTGTTTATATCCTCTTTGATTGCGTCATACTGAGAGCGCAAATCAACCATTTGTATCTGTTTCATCTTCACTAATTTCATTCTTCTCTTCCAAAAGGAATTCCACTTCAGAAGGGTATATCTTTATTTTACTAATATAAGTTTTATCTGTTTGTGCCGACAATTCCACCTGCGCCGTATTAGGTTGAACATCATGATAATCAATAAACACTTTTATATCGTCAGGTTGAAGCGACGAGAACTCACTCAATGGGATATTGCAAGTCAGCTCCGCTTCTGCCGGAAATATCCGAACATTTATATCGGGCGGAAAGTTTACCGCCTCAATATTGACCTTCATCTTCTTCTCGGTAAACTTTTCGGCAATAACAATGCAATTCACCTTCTCAGCCCCCGCTCTTATTCCCTTCGGTATTTGAAGAGGAAGTGAAAGATTGGTACTGTCCTTAATTTCCGAATAGATGATATTTTGCGTGCTTATTTCATGTATGCCTGCCAATTGAGATGCCATGCCAAAAAGCAAAACCGTTTTGTTCTGGAGAAGCGTATCCCTTATCATATATTGACGTGCCGGCAAAAGAGTTGCTTTTATTCTGACAGGCACTTCTTTCTGGCTCTGCTTTATATAATTCAATGCTACTGTATCCGGATTGATAGCCAATATATCGGTTGTTCCGCTAATAAGCATCGAGATTTTCTTTCTAATTTCTTCTTTGGTTATAACCACCTTACCTTGTTCGTCGGTAAAGCTGTCAGACAAGTCAAAAGCAATAAGCGGCAGTTTATTTTTCCGGTAGGCAAAAAGGTTCTTGCCCTCGTCCTTTATTTTGATGTTGACAGAAGTGGGAGACTGGTCAACAAAAAGAACATTGTCAGGAATGCCAACATATGACAATTGCAAAGTAATCTGCGTTTCCCGAACCCTGTCAAGTGCGTGGACAAACCAGAAAGCAGTTGACAGAAGCAGAAACACCAAAAAAGTCAAGGCATCCCTTGTTACAAAGAAAGCCTTAACTTTATTCCATACACTCCGAAACCATATTGGAAGATGATATTCGGACATAAATATATCTATTTAGTCTGGTTAGCTTGTTGAACGTCTTCCGCTGCTGCAAAAACAGAGTTTTTATCTACTTTTATACGTACATTATCAGCAACTTCGATAAGGAATGTTGTTTCTGACACTTCTTTAATCTTGCCATAAATTCCACCTGCTGTGATTACCTTATCACCCGGCTTCATGGCATCGCGTTGTTTTTTGATTTCTTTTTGTTTTTTGGTCTGAGGGCGAATCATGAAAAAGTAGAACACTACAAAAATCAGCAGCATCATAAGAATTGTCTGCCATGCAGAACCTTGCTGTTGTGTTTGCGCCTGTAAAAATAAATTCAATAACATCATATTCGTTGTTTTTCTAAATTAATTGTGGGTTACAAAGTTAGTTTTATTTTTTCCCATTCGGACTATAATAAAACCGCTTTCATTAATTTCTTTTCGTTTTTTAACCTCTTGACAATATCATCTAACACTCCATTTATGAAAGCCGCACTCTTTTCCGTGCTGTATTCCTTGGCGATTTCCATATATTCATTGAGCGTTACATTGATCGGAATGGTTGGAACCGACATGATTTCCGCTATGGCAGCCAACATGATAATGATATCCATAAAAGCCAGTCGCTCAACATCCCAGTTTTTGGTATGTTCGTCAATCATAGCCTTATATTGGTCATGATTTTGAATGGCATTCTGAAGAATCTGCAAAGCAAACTCTTCATCCTCACTGTCGGTAAACATAGGTAACAAATCCTGATTTGCACCTTTTTCAGCATCAAAACGCTTGATGGTCTTGACAACGAAACTGCATACCGCACTCAAATCGCTCGGCCAATATATATTGATACTTTCAAGTGTTTCTTCAACAATAGGATTATTGTCTATTACTTTGGAAAAAATTTTTCTCCACAAAGCCTTGTCCTCTGCATAGGAAACCACATCAGCCTCCATATAAGCCTTGTAGAAATCTTCCTGCTGAATCTGTTTGTAGAGCTCGGCAACGACATCCGAATAATCAACCCATGAAATACCCTTGTTTTCTTTCATATGGAAAGCAAGGTCTATATTTTCCTGGAGCTGTTGGATAAAAGAATTCTCTGCAAATCTTGTGTTGGGATACAATTCTTCTTGTGTCGGAAGATATTTGCTCTTTCCTATTTCAATTTTATTCTGGGCCAATCGAGTGATTTCGACTGCCAAAAGCAACAATTGGAAATAGAGGTCATAAGTATCCTGAAAACTATTTACCAAATTCTTTTCACCCATTTTAGGGTTTTCCGTATTGCTGCTATAATAAGCAAACAGAATTTGCACAACACGGATACGAAGCATTGTCCGATTAATCATAATGTAAAATATACTCTTTTTATGGATGCAAAGGTACATTATTTTTTCATTATTTCAAGATGGCACAAAAACAAAAGCGGTATTCCTACTCTGTTTTTAGAGGATTGACAACTCGTAAGCTGTCAAAGTTGTTGCGAGAAAGACCGATTTTATATAAATATGTTTCGATTTGGCAACACAGAAAATGGCGAAAAAAACATTCCACAAAAAACACCTTATATATTTCATTATTTGGCCATTATCATCCGTTTTTGCCAAGCTTCGTCCCGATTTTTCACAGAGCACCCAAAAAAAGAGGCTTAAAAAATTGGAAATCCATAAAAGATTGCTACTTTTGTAGCCGAAAACAAAGTGTAATCCTTTGTTTTAGCTTATTTGAATAATACTAACGGAAAAGGAAAGAAGTAAAATCGAGATGGAAAAAAAAGAGAACGACATCATCTATTCAAAAGCTATCAAGGCTGGGAAGAGGATTTATTATTTGGATGTTAAGAAAAGCCGTAATGAGGATTTATATCTATCCATTACAGAGAGTAAAAAACGTATGACAGGTACTGAAGACCCTCAAGTATCATACGAGAAACATAAAATCTTTTTATACAAGGAAGATTTCGAACAATTCAGCGAAGGTTTGGAAGATGTTATCGGTTTCATTAAAAGAGAATTAGGAACACCTATCATTTCCCGTAGCGAATATAACGAACGTATGGCTGCTGCCAATACAGAAGAAACTCCTGAAGAAACCAATGTAGCAGCAGACGAAGAAAAACCTCAGAAAAAAGGATTTTTCAACAAACTGTTTTAACCGACAAACGTTAAAAACAAAAAACGGCCGCATTTTGTGGTCGTTTTTTGTTTGCTTATGCCTATATTAGCGCAATAAAATCAATACTATGAACATACGTTTTATTGGCGCCGCACAAGAAGTGACAGGCAGCAAGCATTTAATTTGCACAGATAGCGGAAAAAAGATTTTATTGGACTGTGGAATGTTTCAAGGTAAAGGACTTGAAACAGACAGAATGAACAAAAACCTGCAATTCAATCCTGAAGAAATTGACTGTATCATCCTCACCCACGCCCATATTGACCATTCCGGCCTTATCCCCTATATGTATAAAATGGGATTCAGAGGTTCTGTCATATGCACTCACGCAACCCGGGACTTATGTTCCATTATGCTGACGGATAGTGCCCACATTCAAGAGTTGGATGCCAAATGGTACAATAAAAAGGCAAGCAGGAAGGGGCTCCCATTAATTCATCCCATCTATAACGTAGTGCATGCGGAACGCTGTATGGATTTGTTTATCAGTGTCGGATATAACCGCCGCTTTTACATCAACGACGACATTAGCGTAAAATTTACCAATACCGGGCACATGCTGGGCAGTGGAGCTGCCAACATCCGCATAAAAGAAAATGGACGTACGGTCAACATTACCTATACCGGCGATATTGGACGCCCACACAACCGTATTCTGCGAGCACCCGACCCATATATCGAATGTGACTATCTGATTACAGAATCGACCTATGGTAACCGTCTGCACGAAGAAGACGAAGCGACAGAGCAGGAATTGCTCAAAATTGTATTGGACACATGCCTGAGGCGTCGCGGCAAACTGATAATTCCGTCTTTCTCTATCGGACGAACACAAGAAATTGTCTATGTATTGAACAAATTATACAATCAAGGCGCACTACCGGAATATATTGACGTATTTGTTGACAGCCCGCTGTCTGTGAATGCTACTGACATTTTCCGACTCTATGCAGACAGTATGAACGATGATGTCAAAATCACCATGATTACCGACAAGGACCCATTTGGCTTCAATTCCCTCCACTACATCAAGGACCAAAACGAATCGAAAGCCTTGAACTCCTACAACAAACCATGCATTATCATTTCAGCATCGGGCATGATGGAGGCTGGACGAATCAAACACCATGTGGCCAACAATGTTTCAAACAGCAGGAATACGATTTTGATAGTGGGATATTGTACTCCTAGCTCCTTAGGCGCGCGCATTCAACAAAAAGGTCTGAAAGAGATTTCCATTTTCGGCATCATGCATAGTGTAAAGGCTCAAATCAAAAAAATCGAAGGATTTTCGGGACATGGTGACTACAAGGAAATGATAAGTTATCTTGACTATCAGGACAAACATAAGGTGAAACGTGTCTTCCTTGTGCATGGTGAACTTGAGACGCAAAAAGCATTCAAAGAGAAGTTACGCGAAGATGGTTGGAAACATATTTCCATTCCATCAGCTGGTGAAGAAGTGGAACTTTAACAAGTCGAAATATAATGTGTTATCGCTTTCCGGATAGACTGAAGTCCAAATTGTGCTGGATTCAGTTCACTTACAGGTATCCAATAAAGCTCGGCTGCATCGTCTGAAGGTCGGGCTTTTTCTTTGTCTGTACATTTACAGGCATAAAACAAGTCAAGCGTAGGAATATCAAGGTTGGAATATGGATAAATATTGGGCAACGAAAACAGATAATTCAAGGTTGTAACATCCAGATTTGTCTCTTCCTTTATCTCTCTTTTTACTGCTTGTTCTGCTGTTTCACTGGCATCGACAAACCCTCCCGGCAAATCAAGCGTTCCAATAAAGGGCTGGCGTGCTCTCCTACACACCAGCAATTCATTATTATCATTCAGTATAAAGGCTGCCACTGCAGCAGATGGGTTTTGGTAAAACACAAAACCGCATTTTTCACAACGTTTTGATTTCTCATCATTCTCAACAAAACGATTGTGCGAACAGACAGGGCAGTATCTGAAAAGCTGCTTAAAATGCATAACTGAACGAAGTGAACCAATTCCACTGTTTCATGACGTGATTATAGGGATTCCGATAGATATTGTGCATTCCAAAGTCGTAACCAGCTTGCAAACGATAATTTTTCCACTGGATTCCCCCACCCGCTCCTAACATAAAGTTGAAAGGCAAGACTTCATCCTTATAAAGATTAACTGTTCCGCTATGGATACCTGTCATTTGCTCTGTAATCTGCGAGAGATGTGCATCTGCCTTTTCTGGCATTGCCAATCCTATATTGAAAGTAGGTCCAGCGAATGCGAAAAGACTCAAGTCTTTCCATATTTTGATTGTATAGGAAAATCTTACGGGGATATCCAACTGATACATTGTGGTAGAATAATCAACATATTCACTCAAATGCGGATAGCTCTGTGAATTGGTTCCATAAGCCATCAGATAATACACACCCGTTTGAATGGACATTCCATATTTGATATCGAAGTCAACTGTAGCACCTATTTTTCCACCGTGAAAATAGGTAGTTCTATATCCTTCACCAAATTGATAAGGTTGAATATAGCCAGCTTCTATTCTGTAGGTTGTTTTGATTTCTTCCGCATGAATATCTACAGCAAAACAAGCGGTAAAAATGAGTGCAACTAAAACTTTGAGATATTTATTCATTTGCTATTTAATTACGGATTTTGCGCAAAGGTATGAAAAATATCGGTTTCTGTGAAGAAGCGGTTTGAAAACAAAGAATAAATGTCAACAAAGCAAGACACAATTGGATAAGTGCAAGGTTAAATTGTCGGAAGAATTTGTTAGCTTGTGTTGTATAAAAAAAGCTGTGCCAAGAACACTCTTGACACAGCCGTAATCCATTATACTGTAATTTCAGACTAAACAATACCTTGAGCAAGCATAGCCTTAGCAACTTTCATGAAGCCAGCAATGTTAGCACCCTTCATGTAGTTGATGTAGCCATCAGCCTCAGTACCATATTTCACGCATTGTGCGTGGATATCGCTCATGATAGTATGCAATTTAGCGTCAACTTCTTCAGCAGACCAGCTCAAGTGCATAGCATTTTGAGTCATTTCCAAACCAGAAGTAGCAACACCACCAGCGTTTACAGCCTTACCTGGGCCATAGAGTACTCTGTTTTGGATGAATGTATCGATTGCTTCAGGAGTACATCCCATGTTAGAGATTTCGCCTACACACAATACGTTGTTAGCAACCAATTGTTTTGCATCGTCACCATTCAACTCGTTTTGAGTAGCACATGGCATAGCGATATCAACTTTAACTTCCCATGGTTTGCGGCCAGGAACAAATTTAGCGCCGAATTTTTCTGCATAAGGAGCAACTACGTCGTTGCAGCTTGCACGCAATTCAAGCATATAATCAATCTTTTCGCCAGAAATACCAGCTTCGTCATAGATGTATCCGTCAGGACCAGAGATAGTAACAACTTTAGCACCCATTTGAGTAGCTTTAGTTACAGCACCCCATGCTACGTTACCGAAACCAGACACTGCAATAGTTTTGCCTTTGATGTCATGGCCAGCAGTTTCAAGCATTTGTTTTACGAAATACAATCCACCGAAACCAGTTGCTTCAGGACGAATCAAAGAACCACCGAATTCAAGGTTTTTACCAGTAAGAACACCTGTATTTTCGCGAGCTAATTTTTTGTACATGCCATAGAGGTAACCGATTTCACGACCGGCAACACCTATATCACCTGCAGGAACATCAGTATCAGGACCGATGTTTCTCCACAATTCAGTCATGAATGCTTGGCAGAAGCGCATTACTTCACCGTCAGATTTTCCACGTGGGTTGAAGTCAGAACCACCTTTACCGCCACCCATTGGCAATGTAGTCAAAGCATTTTTAAATGTTTGTTCGAATCCTAAGAATTTAAGGATAGACAAGTTAACTGATGGGTGGAAACGCAAACCGCCTTTGTACGGGCCAATAGCATTATTGTATTGTACGCGGTAACCGATGTTTACTTGAACTTCGCCTTTATCATCTACCCAGGGCACTCTGAAAGTGAAAATACGGTCTGGTTCAACCAATCTTTCAGCAATTTTTGCTTTTTCGAATTCAGGATGTTGGTTGTACACTTCTTCAATTGTCATAAGTACTTCGTGTACGGCCTGCAAATATTCCTTTTCACCTGGATGCTTTGCAGCTAAATCTTGCATGAGTTTTTCTACATTCATGGCTTTTTGTGTTATAAGGTTATTTTAAAATGGTTTTGTCATCTGATTAGGCTTTACTCCGCCTCTCAAAAAACGATGCAATGTTACTGAAGTTTTATGACATAAACAAGAGTTACAAGGGATATTTTTTGTTTTTTTAGTAGTAAGTTTTTCTGTTTGCAGGTGATGGAAAAATCAATTATCTTTGGGGGATTTGAAATGCAATATAAAGATATGGTATAGCTGAAATATTATTGACAATGCGCTTAAAATCCTGTTTTATTTCTGTCCTTTTGCTATTTTGCTCAATTAGCCTGATGGGCGAAAGCCGTTCTGTAGAACGGTTCAACAACCGCCTGTTGTCCGCTATGCATACTTCCGAAACAGTTGTAAGTGATATGTCTTCGTTATTGTTGCGCGGACAAGCCAACCGACTTCCTGAATATACATTTGCAGATGCTGATAAGGATATTCTTTATATGGTATTCTATAAAGGTGACCTGATATATTGGTCCGATAATTGGCTTGTCGTAAATGAAATCAATTATGGTACCTACGACGAATGGCACTACTACCATTTTGGCAACGCACATTGTGTAGTACGATGTGTCAATGTAGGCAAAGGTTATGTCATATTAAGTGTAATTGCCATCAAATATGATTTCCGTATTGAAAACCGCTACCTTGTAAACAATTTTGCGGACTTCCTCGACGCTTCAGATAATCTGGACATCTGCTTTGACGAACAAAACTCCATAGGTAAAATACACGATCCGGATGGCAAATATTTGTTCTCGTTATGCAAACTGTCTAAAGACGATATGCAAAACAAATCAGATATAGCCAATGCCATTGACCGCCAACTGCTCAGAACATTCAGTTATACCCCATTATTTAATACTGACACGGGCACAAGTGAACAGGAAAGAAGATACATGTCACAAAACCGTATCAGAGTATATGGGCTTTTGTTCGGATTGATGTTTTTGATATACATCCTATGGATGGCATACATCATCTATCGGGCAAAAGGATTTAAAAATCTACGTATTGGTTATAAGTTTCAATCATTGTTTTCATTGATTGTATTAATCGGCTTCTTTATCGTATTGTTGGTTTCTATCGACTTTATCCGCAAGAACTATGAACTGCGCCAAAAGACCGGTCTGCAACAGAAAACCCAATATATCCAGAAAGCATTGCAAGATACCTATTTCTGGAGCCGCGATTTGAACCGCTACAACACGGCTTCATTGAACATATATCTGAAAGACTTATCGTATACATACAAGACGGATATACATGTATATGATTTATCCGGGCGTCTGGTCGGTAGCTCGCAACCTATCATTTTTGATTTGGGTCTATTAAGTTTACGCATGTCTCCCAAACCTTATTTCTCAGAAAACACAAATATAACCCAATATGAACATATAGGAAGCCTTGAGTATCTGTCTGCATATACAGACTTTGTCAACGGTGACTATACCCCAATAGGATATATAGCTGTACCATTCTTTGTAAGTAGCGATATTATCAATGCCGAAATTGATAACCTCTTAGGAATTCTCCTACCTATTTATTTGAGCATTATGCTACTAAGCATTATCCTTACTTCTTTTATCAGCAAGCAAATCAGTTCTCCTATCATTACAATGGGAGAAAAATTGAGAAAACTGCAAATTGACCAACACAACGAAAAAATCAGCTATAAACCTCATGATGAAATCGGATTGCTGGTGACACAATACAACCAAATGGTGGACGAGCTGGAAAGAAGTGCCATTATGCTGGCGCGTTCGGAACGGGAAAACGCATGGAAAACCATGGCGCAACAAGTAGCACATGAAATAAAGAATCCACTCACTCCCATGAAGCTCACCATCCAGCAGTTACAGCGCATGAAAAGTATCAATCCTGAACTGTTTGAAAAAACATTCACGCGCTCGACCGAACTGTTGATTGAGCAGATAGACAATCTGACACTCATTGCAAACGAATTTTCCTATTTCGCCAAAATGCCGGAAATGAGAGTTGAGGAAGTGGATATGGCTGAAAAGCTATACACCTCAATTAGTTTATATAAAAGTGAAGTTGGCGACCAAGTCCGAATTGTGTATAAAGGTCTGCAAAGCGGGGTTTGGGCCATGAGCGATTCGAAACAAATCATACAAGTGTTCAGCAATCTATTGAAGAATGCTATTCAAGCCTTGCACAACAAACACGACGGGCTAATTGAGGTAAGTCTGGAAGAATTACCGGAAACCGTGATGATAAAAATTCATGACAACGGTCCTGGCATACCTGAAGACATACGCGAAAAAGTGTTCAATCCTAATTTTACCACAAAGAGCACGGGAATGGGAATGGGACTTGCCATAACCAAAAAGATTGTGGAAGAATCAGGCGGCACCATCCGCTTTGAAACGTCCAGTCAAGGAACTACTTTCTTTGTGGAGTTTATCGGTTGTCCGGCACCTGACAACAAAGAGGCATAAAAGCATTCTATCATATAAAAACATTCACGATAAGGGCTTTACCAAGTAAATCGCCTTACCATGAATGTTTGTATCAAAATGAACCATTCAACTTATTTCCGCTGATGTTCCATGCTTTTAGCTTCACACCATAATTGCTCCATCTCATCAAGGGTCATATCTTTCAACGATGTCCCTTGTTCTGCTGCCTTCTTCTCAATGTAATTGAATCGTCTGATAAATTTCTTATTCGTCCGTTCCAAGGCATTTTCCGGATTTATATTGTACAACCGCGCCGCATTTATCAGACTGAACATAAGGTCGCCAAATTCGGCTTCCATATTGTCTTCATCCTTATGTTCTATTTCCGCCTGAAATTCAGATATTTCTTCCTTCACCTTGTCCCACACCTGTGAGCGCTCATCCCAATCGAAACCAGCAGAGCGGGCCTTGTCCTGAATACGATGCGCTTTAATTAGCGCCGGCAAAGCATCTGGTACACCGGCCAATATGGTTTTGTTGCCCCCTTTTTCCTTGAGTTTGAGTTCTTCCCAATTTTGTACCACCTGCTCTGAAGTTGATGCTTCAACATTACCAAAAACATGAGGATGTCTGAAAATCAACTTATCGGACAATTTGTTGCAAACATCGGCAATATCAAAATCATTGGTTTCACTACCGATTTTTGCATAAAAGAGCACATGAAGCAACACATCGCCCAATTCCTTGCATATATTCTGCATGTCCTGCTTGATGATAGCATCAGCCAATTCATAGGTTTCCTCTATCGTGTTGCATCTGAGCGACTGAAAAGTCTGTTTTCTGTCCCAAGGACATTCCAAACGCAATCTGTCCAGAATGTCGAGGATGCGTGAAAAAGCATCCAGTTTTTCCTGTTTTGTATGCATAGCCAACTTCTATACTGTATCCATGAAACTTCTTTGTACCTTATTGAAAATAACAATTCCCAAGCCCAACAGACATGTCATGAAAAGGAAACTGTATCCCAAGGCCCACCAACTGAATTCACCCACTCCCAGCATGCCATATTTGAACGCCTCTACAATCGGAGTCAGAGGATTGAGAGACATCAGCAGGCGCAATTTCTCATTCGTAATGGTGCTCAATGGATAAATAACCGGTGTCGCATACATCCATAGCTGGACAAAAAATGTCAGCAACAAGGTCAAATCACGGTATTTTGTAGTCATGGATGAAAACAAAATGCCAAATCCCAATGCCAGACCTGCCAGCATAATCACCAATACCGGCAAAAGCAAAGCATACCAATTGGTGTGAAGAACCACATCGGTAAACAAGGCATAATATATATACACAACAAAAAACAGCATGAACTGGATGACAAAGCGCACCAAATTAGATGTGACCGTTGACAAAGGCACAATCAGGCGTGGGAAATACACTTTGCCAAATATGGCTGCATTCGCCGTAAAAGTAGCGGATGTTTTGTTCAGGCAATCAGCAAAATATTGCCACATGCATATACCAGCCAAATAGAACAAAGGTTGCGGCAGTCCGTCCGTACTGATTTGGGCTATACCACCAAAAACCACCATGTACATGATAGTTGTCATCAATGGCTGAATAACATACCACAGCGGGCCTAAAATGGTTTGTTTGTATTGTGTAATGATATCACGCTTGACAAACAGGCTCCATAAATCACGGTATTGCCAAATCTCCTTAAAATCAACGCTAAGAAGCTTATTCTTAGGTTTGATTACTGTTGTCCATTCTTCCATATCACCTATTTAAATACCACTGATATAGCAAGTTAACTCCATCTTCTATCTCCACTGTATGTTTCCAACCAAGGGCATGCAATTTGGAGGGGTTGGTCAATTTTCTCATGGTCCCATCTGGTTTGGAAGTATTATATACTGCCCTACCCTTGAAACCGACCGTATGGATAACAAGGTCAACCAATTGGGCTATTGTCAATTCCTTACCTGTACCAATATTGATATGGCAATTACGTATCTCCTTGCTTCCCGGCTCAACAGAAAGCTTCTTGACATCTTCAAAATCAATATTCTCCAACAAATACACGCAAGCCGCTGCCATATCTTCACTCCAAAGGAATTCTCTCAATGGTGTTCCCGTACCCCATATTTCCACCTGAACATCCGTTCCTTCACGTTTGACACCATATTTTGCCAGCTTTTCCTGAATGGCATTCCAATCGGCCTTACCATCTACACCTTCTACCGGATATTTGTTGAAATCACGGCGAATGGCCTTTTCATCATTGTTTTCCAAACATTTAGCCAAATGCACCTTACGGATGATAGCTGGAAGGACATGGCTTTTTTCCAAATCAAAATTGTCGTTAGGGCCATACAGGTTGGTAGGCATCACAGCTATGTAATTCGTACCATACTGTAAATTAAAGCTCTCACACAATTTCAAGCCTGCAATCTTTGCAATGGCATAAGGTTCATTGGTATATTCCAGCGGAGAAGTCAACAGACAATCCTCTCCCATCGGTTGGGGCGCTTCACGCGGATAAATGCATGTACTCCCCAAGAAAAGCAATTTCTTTACCGAATGTCGGAAACTCTCACCTATCACATTTTGCTGTATCTGCAAATTCTTATAGATGAAATCAGCGCGATAAATATTATTGGCCATAATGCCCCCGACAAATGCGGCAGCCAACACCACATAATCAGGCTGTTGTTCGTCGAAGAAACGCTTGACAGCTACAGCATCGAGCAAGTCAAGCTCCTGATGTGTGCGGCCTATCAGATTGGTGTATCCTTTACTCTCCAATATTTTCCATATAGCCGAACCCACCAGTCCTTTATGTCCGGCTACATATATCTTATCGTCTTTTTTCATTCTGTCATTATCTCCTTTCTGACACGCTCCATGTCACTCTTGACCATCAATTTGACAAGCGATTCAAAAGGGGTCTTGGTAGGATTCCATCCCAACAGCGTTTTGGCCTTTGTAGGGTCACCCAACAATTGCTCTACTTCAGCCGGTCTGAAATATTTCGGATCCACTTCCACCAAAACTTTTCCTGTAGCAACATCAATACCCTTCTCTTCCACGCCACAGCCTTCCCATTTTATCTGTATGCCGGCCTCGGCAAACGCCAATGTGCAGAACTCACGCACCGAATGCATCTCTCCTGTTGCGATAACAAAGTCTTCGGGTGTTGAATGCTGCAAAATCAGCCACATACATTCCACATAGTCTTTGGCATAACCCCAGTCACGCTTTGCATCCAAATTGCCCAAATACAGCTTGTCCTGCTTTCCATTTGCAATACGTGCAACAGCCAATGTAATTTTGCGTGTTACGAAAGTTTCACCTCTGCGCTCACTTTCATGGTTAAACAAAATACCGTTTACGGCAAACATGCCATACGATTCACGATAATTCTTGGTTATCCAAAAGCCATATTGTTTGGCAACTCCGTATGGCGAACGCGGATAGAAAGGTGTCGTTTCCTTTTGCGGCACTTCCTGCACCTTACCAAACAGCTCAGAAGTGGAGGCCTGATATATCCTACATTTTTTCTCCATACCCAAGATACGGACAGCCTCCAATAATCTCAAAGTACCAATGGCATCAGCTTCTGCGGTATATTCCGGCACATCAAAGCTTACCTTTACATGACTTTGTGCAGCCAGATTGTATATTTCATCAGGTTGTACCAACTGGATAATCCTCACCAAAGAACTGGAATCTGTCATATCACCATAATGCAAATTGACAGCTCTTGCCTGCTTCATATCACGCACCCATTCCGTAAGATACAAATGTTCAATACGTTCCGTGTTAAAAGACGAGGAACGGCGCAAAATACCATGGACCTCATAACCTTTCTCCAACAAAAATTCCGCTAGATATGAGCCGTCCTGACCTGTAATTCCTGTTATAAGTGCTTTCTTTGTCATATATAATAAACTAGTAATTATTTTTATTTTACATCATCATCGTGATAATAATGCGTATACTGTTTTGCTTCTTTCTTGCTATAATAGTCATAACGTCCTCCATAATAATGACCCACATCTATTGGCATGTCCACAAATACCGTATAAAGCTTAACATTGTCGGTCTGCAGTTGCTCCAATGTATAGCGACAGATGGATTTATTGGTTTTATGACTGCGCACAATGAAGAGATTTACATCCGTCTGTTCAATCAACGGATAAGCATCGGATACCAAACCTAACGGACTTGTATCGATGATAATGAAATCATATTCCTCTTTCAGATGCGTAAACATATCATTCAACTTGGCAGAACGTACCAATTCACCCGGATTGGGAGGAATAGTCCCTGCAAAAATCACATCAAATCCCGCCTTTTCATTTTTTCTTATCACTTCTTCTAAAGTGGCCTCACCTATCAGGTAATTGGTAACACCCTTCACTCCCTCCATCTGCAATTTCGAAGCCACATCCGGTTTACGAATATCCATGTCAACCAATATCACCTTCTTTCCTGTCATTGCATAGATAGTAGCCAAATTACAGGAGAAGAACGTTTTTCCGTCGCCAGACTGAGAAGAAGATACCAATATGGAAATCTTGTCTTTCCGTTGTACAATGAACTCTATACGTGTACGTATGGCCCGCAACATTTCCGCATAAGAAGATTTTGGATTCTCAACGGGTAATACGGGATTTTGGGAACGTGTATGACGAACTCCGCCCAAAAACGGATAGTCAGACAATCTGTTCAACTCCTTGACACTTCTCACTTTCGGATTCAGCAACTCCTTCAACAAAACAAACAAGGCGGGCAATATCACTCCTAACAGCAAAAACATTGTATATACCTTCCGCCGAGCCGATGTATTGGTGACAGACAAGGTACGGGCTTTGTCCAAAATCTTGTTGTCGGGAGTATTGGAGGCTTTCTGTATCTCTGCTTCTGCCCTTTTCTGCAAGAAGAACGTATAATAGTTATCGTCAATCCGATAAGCACGTTCAATGGCAACCATCTCCAGTTCTTTTTCCGGAAGCAATTCTATTTCTTTCTTAACTGCATTATAGCGCTGGTTCAAATCCGCCTTCTCAATATCCAATGATACACGCATATTTTTCACAACCTCCATAATGGCTTTCTTAATATTGCCCATATCCTTGGAATATTGTTCATAAAAGACATTCTTTTGTGACAACTCATTGCGCTGCATGTTCAAATCGTTCAACTGCTGGATAAGCGTCATCAACATTGGTTCGCTCAATCCCAAACTAGATGGCGCTACCACTGAACCATTTTCCAAATTGGTCTTCAAATAATCCGTCAGATAATCCAAATAAGTTTCTTTCAGTCTGATATCCGCCATACTGGCATCATATTGCGTCGCCTTGCCCAATATATCTCCGGCGTGGCTGGAAACATCGACTATTTGATTCTGTTGACGGAAATGGGTCATTGCACTCTCTGATACCTCCAATGCCTTTGCAATCACCTCTAATTGTGAGTCAATAAACTTAATCGTGTTGTTGGCCACATCATTTTTACGGGATAAATTATCCGCCAAATAGACCTCAAACAGTTTGTCAATAAAGTCTTTGTCACGCGCAGGGGTTGCACTCACCAGTGACACGGCCAAAACGGAAGAGCCTTCAGAGAGAAAACTCATTGTTAAACGAGATGAGAAATCAGCTACCAAAGATTCTCTGGAACGCAAACGGAAATACAATTGCCCGCTTGACAGCATATTCTGTGTAGGGAATACTGAAAAATCCATCAAACTGCTATTGACTGGCTCTCCATATTTTCCTTTGACAAGAAAATCGTTTTTCTCCTCATCTTCAAAAATGGATACTTCATATGTGCCATCAGGATTCAACTTGATGTGAAATATTTTATTGTAAGCATCCGGATGAATCCTTGTAGTTTCTACCAATATAGGCGTATTGGTATAAATATTACGAGTCTTAAATCGTCCAATCGTCATGTAATCAACCGCCATGAAAGGCAAACTGTCAACCACTTCACACAACAGGTCATAAGACCCAAGCATTATCACCTGATTATTGATATTACGATATCCCGGATCCACACCAAAACCCTGTAAAAGCGACTGTGTACCATATGACATACGGCTACTGCCATATTCTTCAATTAATATGGTACCCGTTGTCTGATAGGTAGGAAGCCATGACCTGTTTTTAAGATAAGCAGCAAACAGCGCTATCAATATTGCTATGACAAACAGATACCAATAACGCAAGAATTTTAACGCCCACTCTTTCCAATCTATGCTGTCATTCTTGTCATTGTTATCAAACGCGGCATTTGAATATCCATTGTTCAAGCCATACGGATTGCCGTAATAAGGATTATCGGAAGTATATCTGCTGTTTTCTTGTCTCTCCATATGTTTTGTTGAGTCTAATCTATTTTTACTTTACATAATACAATACCGTTATCAGCAAAGACAAAGACGAGGTTATCAATCCAATAAAGGCACTGTATGTATTCATCTTATAAAAACTGCCTTGCGAACGCTGCACATATATCACATCATTCGGATATATGTAATAATATTCTGATTCAATAATACTATTGGGCCGTATATCAAACTCCAGTACCACCGGTTTCTTATCGACTTCCCTTATTATCCTCACATGCTTCCGGTCGCCTGATTGAGCCAAATCACCAGACATTGCCAAAGCCTGGAATATGGTCATTTTCTCTTTGTATATAGGATATGTGCCACTGCCTATATCGCCTATCACAGTAAACGTCTTGTTAGCCAATGCCAATTTCACTTCTGCATCCGGTATCAACTCTTGATATCCGTTTTGCACCACCATTTCCGCTTCTTCTAAGGTCAATCCTTGAACAGGAATAGAATCCAGGAAAGGTAAATCAACCGTTCCATCTTCATTTACGCGATACGAGTTGACATATGTCAAAGATGAACTTGAATTACCTGCTATCACTTTTGCCAAAGTTTCATCGGTCGTAATCAAACGGTATATCAATTCATCGTTTATCCGCAGGCGGTAAGGTTCATATTTCACCTTTTCATATTCCGGCAGCGATTTGTTGTTGGTTTGGAGTAAACCCGTATTACGATAATTATAACACGACTGCATGACAAACAACACACAGACAACCATGCATATTTTATATTTTGCTCTGTTCATCATGCTCGACTATTTTAATGGTTTTACGATATAAGTATCTATAAACGAATAGATAAAAATACCAAACGACAATGTTGTGGCTACAGTAGAAATCACAGATGCCAATGATGTCATGCTAAAGAACTGCTCATTCAAAGTTTGAATGTATATCACATCATTCGGCTCCACATAATAATATTCACTGTTGATAATATCCTCACTCCTCACATCAAACATCTTCACTTCCGTTCCTTCTTCTGTTTCTCTTATGATTCTCACCTTGCTTCTATCACCATAATTGCTGATATCACCAGCCATTGCCAAAGCTTCAAAAATAGTCACTTTCTCCTTTGTTATCGGGAATCGACCGGAAGCATTCGCACCTATCACACTAAAAAAACGCTGCACAACCTTCACCTCCACAGAGGCAGCACTCACATAAGGTTTCAGCCGTTCTTCCAAATCGACCTTCACTTCACGTACTGTTTTACCTCTCACTGGCAACATACCTACCAGCGGAAATTTGATTTCACCATTATCATCCACCAAATAGGTATATAAGTCCACGTTTGTGCTAGAGCTATTGCTGCCTATTTGTGTCATCAGATTAGAAGACGTGCCACCATTCAGCATCATATTAGTCTTTTCATCCGGTGTATAGACACGCACATAAAGTCTGTCACCTTTCTGAAGCAGATAATCGGTAAAGACAAGCGTATCTGTATACGACGGAATACCAGAACGGGGCGACTGCATATAATTCACACGACGGGAAGTAATGCACGAAGTCAATCCGCCTGTGATTATAAAAACAAACAACAATAGCTTATATACTTGCATCTGAACTCACAAATTAAGTTGCAAAATTAATAAATAATAAGGTAACGCCAAAATCAGACAGCACAAAAAAAGTGAGGAAACATCTTTCGACATTTCCTCACTTCACCAGTGCGTAGGATGAGACTCGAACTCACACGGCCTTGCGACCACTACCCCCTCAAAGTAGCGTGTATACCAATTTCACCACCTACGCGTCTGTGCCCAAAACAGGACTCGAACCTGCACAACCTTTCGGTTACTAGTCCCTGAAACTAGCGCGTCTACCAATTCCGCCATTTGGGCAACTCATTCCCTTTTAAAAAAAGGGGCGAAACTCGCCTGTTTCGCCTTGAGCGGAAAACGGGACTCGAACCCGCGACCCCGACCTTGGCAAGGTCGTGCTCTACCAACTGAGCTATTTCCGCGACCTACGCATTCATTGCCAAATGCGGGTGCAAAGATAGAGAAATATTTCAAACTACCAAAATTTCACACCTCTTTTTCTCAAAAAATTTCTCATTCCTTAGCTAGGAGATCAATAAACCGCTCTATTGCAAGCATCTGCAAAAATTACCATTCAGCAAAAAATCCTCATTTCTTTATAAAATGAAGCATTGCCCAATTATCCCGTTCTTTGCAATTCTCCAGTATCAATCCATACTTTCCTGCTTCATGTTCCAACAAAGGCGTATCCTCAATATAAAAACCGCTCAAATACAAATCCCCACCTACCGGTAAGCAATCTGCATACACATGCATGTCAGCCATCAGCACATTACGGTTAATGTTAGCCAACACAACATCAAAGTGACGACCACTCAACAAGCGTGCATCACCCAACTGTACTTCTATGCCTGACAAACCGTTCAGAGCAATGTTTTCCTCTGCATTTTCCACGCACCAGGTATCAATGTCTATAGCCGTTATCGGTCCGGCGCCACGCTTGGCAGCCAAGATGGCCAGCACCGCTGTACCGCAGCCCATATCCAGCAAAGACTTACCTTTCAAATCGGCATGGAGCAATTCACCCACAATCAGACTTGTCGTAGCATGGTGCCCTGTGCCAAAAGCCATCTTAGGGTCTATCAATATATCATATTTCAATTGGGGCAAATCGGTATGAAACGAACTGTGTATGACACATTCATCCCCTATAACTATCGGCTTGAAGAAGTTTTTTTCCCATTCTTCATTCCAATCCTGGTCTGCTATATGTACTATCTCTCTAATTTCCACACCGTCGTATTCAAAATCAGAAACCAACAAATAAAGGTGCGCCTCATCAAAAAGCGGACTCGGTATATAACCAACCACACCAGCATCTATACACTCAAAACTCTCGAACCCATTATCTGCCAACAAAGCCACAAACAAATCTGAAGCAAATTCTTCGCGAAAGGAAAAACTGAATTTCACTGCAACATATTCCATAATGCTATATTTTTTCGACAAATATATACAAAACTATCGGATACACAAATTCCCAACATTATTTTATCACTATTTTCACTATCCACACTATTTTCTGCTACCATTTTCCCCTTTTGGAGAGCGTCAAAACCATCCTATAAAAAATTCCCGCATTTTGACAGAAAATGCCATGCACCAATTGGTAATACGCACAATATTCTTTATATTTGCATTAGAAAATAACAGACAAAACAACTTATATACATGGCACACGCATTCAAAAGCATTCTATTCATATCATTCATTCTCTTTTTTTTCTGTAATGCCCAAGCACAAAGTGCATCCGAAGCAGACAATCTCTTTAACAAACGCCAATATAGTGAAGCACTTGAAGTTTACAAACAATTGGTGCAAAAAACGCCCTCCAGTGCCCTCTACCGCTATCGATATGCACGTTGCCTTTATGAAATCGGAGAATTAGATGAAGCCATCATACAATTTGAAAAAGCAGGAGAACGATATCCATTAAGAAATTTCTACCTTGGAGAACTATATATATATGCCTATCGTTTTCAAGAAGCTATAGATGCCTACAATAAATATAAAGTCAAGCTAGACAAAGATGACTCACGCCATGCATTCATTGAACAAAATATCCAAAAAGCTGCCACACTGAACAATTACTTACAGCGCACAGTTGAAATTACCATTGTCGACAGCATTGTCATAGACAAAGAGGACTTTCTCAATGCGTACAAGTTATCCACTCAAGCAGGAAAAATTACGGCCAATAAAAACGCCACTGAAATAACATATACCAACCAACGGAACGACAGAAAGCACTTCTCCGTGCTCAAGGATTCCACCTATTCCATCATGTCTGCACAAAAACTGCTTGACAGTTGGAGCAAGGCTATGCCGCTTCCCAAAAACATTAATACCCATAATGCCAACTATCCTTTCGTTATGTCAGACGGTATCACCATCTATTATGCCACTGACGGCGGAAATGACGGCATGGGAGGATATGACATCTACATTACCCGTTACAACAGTGCTACCGACTCATATCTTAATCCAGAAAACGTAGGTATGCCTGTCAATTCACCAGATAACGATTACATGCTAGCCATAGATGAAGTGAATAACATAGGATGGTTTGCCACAGACAGGCGGCAACCGGAAGGTAAAGTCATTGTGTATAGCTTTATTCCACAAACCGAAAAAAAGTATATCAAAACCAACGACGAGGAATACCTCCGCAAAGCAGCCCAATTACTCGTTTACAAGACGGGAACGCCTAAAATAATCCTATCGACCAACAAAAAAGAGTCTTCGAAGCCCAAGCCTCAACAAGAGCAGGAACTCAATTTTCCTATTAATGCCACAACAGTTTATCACTCTATTGAGGACTTCCAATCAGAACAAGCCAAACAGCTTTTTGCCCACTACCTTTCGCTCAATGATTCCATTGGCAAAACCCAACATACGCTCAACCAACTACGCAGTGAATTTACACATGACGAACAAACTGCCACACAAAAAATCCTACAATTGGAAAAACAGACACTGGACATCAGACAGCAGATAAAGAAAACAGAATTGCAAATCCGCCAATTAGAAAACCAGGCTATCGACAGCACTACACAGCCATAACCAAAGCCGATTTGCAAAATCCGGAAATAATCTATAAATTTGGAGGGATAATACTTAAAATCACAACCTATGCTCATCATCATTGTCGCACTGCTCGTCCTTACAGCTCTATTGCTCTTCATTGTCGAGCTGTTCCTCATTCCCGGCATATCCATTGCCGGTATTGCCGCTACTTTATCCATGGCTGCCTCCGTCTATCTGGCCTATGCCCAAATAGGAGTTGTAGCAGGACACATCACACTTTTTGCCAACATTATTATCATTGCACTTGCCATCTATTTCTTTCTCAAAAGCAAAACACTCGACAAGATGGCACTCAAAACCAATATTGACAACAAAATAGACCTTATACAAAACAATCTACAAGTTGGACAACAAGGTACAACGCTCTCACGGTTGGCACCCATGGGAAAAATACTCATTGACGGCAAACCGTTTGAAGCACGTTCCCAAGGTGAATTCATATCTGAAAACACAGCGGTAGTCATTATCGCCATTGAGGGCAATATAGCCACTGTAAAGGAAATCTAACCAATTAATCACAAACAATATGCTACTATTTGAAATCATCTTTTTTGCGATTATCGCAGTTCTGCTTATCATCTTTTTCTATTATGTGCCTTTCCTTTTGTGGATTTCGGCCAAAGTTTCAGGTGTAAGCATCTCGCTCATCCAACTTTTCCTCATGCGCATCCGTAAGGTGCCCCCACACAAAATCGTGGCTTGCATGATTGAAGCACACAAAGCAGGCATCAGTGAAGTGAAACGCGACGGACTTGAGGCACATTATCTGGCAGGCGGACATATTGAACGGGTGGTTCACGCTCTCGTTTCTGCCAACAAGGCCAACATAGACCTTTCGTTTCAGATGGCAACAGCCATTGACCTAGCAGGACGTGATGTGTTTGAAGCTGTACAGATGTCGGTCAACCCGAAAGTCATCGATACACCTCCTGTGACGGCCGTGGCCAAAGATGGTATCCAGTTAATTGCCAAAGCACGTGTCACTGTAAGAGCCAATATCAAGCAGCTCGTTGGTGGTGCTGGTGAAGATACCGTACTTGCCCGTGTTGGCGAAGGTATCGTTTCATCCATCGGCTCAAGCGATTCTCACAAATCTGTGCTTGAAAACCCTGATTCCATCTCCAAACTTGTACTCCGCAAAGGACTGGATGCAGGAACTGCATTTGAAATCCTCTCCATTGATATCGCTGACATTGACATAGGTAAAAATATTGGTGCACAACTGCAAATGGACCAGGCAGAAGCCGACAAGAACATCGCACAGGCCAAAGCCGAAGAAAGAAGAGCCATGGCTGTCGCTCTCGAACAGGAAATGAAAGCCAAGGCACAAGAAGCACGCGCCAAAGTAATCGAAGCCGAAGCAGAAGTGCCACAAGCCATGTCAGAAGCCTTCCGCAACGGCAACCTCGGCATCATGGACTACTACCGCATGAAGAACATCGAAGCTGACACCTCCATGAGAGATGCCATTGCCAAACCGGCCAATGCAACCGCACCTAACAACAAAAACAACAAATAACGGAATGAAGAAAATTTCTGCGTGGATATTGCACCAATTAGGCTGGACACTCATCAACAATGCAGGTGACGTAGCGAAATGCGTCATCTGTGTTGCTCCTCATACCAGTAACTGGGACTTTGTTATTGGAAAGCTATATTACACTGCGCTTGGAAAAAATGCATCCTTCCTCATGAAAAAGGAATGGTTTATCTTCCCTTTAGGAGTGTTTTTCCGCAAAATAGGCGGTGTCCCTGTCGACAGAAGCAAAAAAACATCCATCACCGACCAAATGGCACATAAGTTCCAGGAGTCAGACAATTTTAAGATTGCCGTTACTCCAGAAGGAACACGCAAGAGAAATCCTGATTGGAAAAAGGGGTTTTACTACATTGCCATCAAAGCCAATGTACCAATACAATTAGCTTACATTGACTATGCCAAAAAGGAGGTCGGCATTCAGGAAACATTCTACCCAACAGGCAATGAGCAGCATGACATCAATTACATCAAAAATTTTTACAAAGACAAGATTGGCAAGAAACCAGAAAATTTTGCCATCTAAAATTACCAAACAATTTTAATGATATATCATATGAAAAAGATTTTTCTTTTCTGCCTCATGGCAGCATGTTTTGCAGCATGCCAACAAAACAACACACAAACTACCGTTGTGGAACAACCAGAGAAACCATCCACACCCTTACAGGTTGTGAATGACACTATACATTTAGTGCAACCCGACACCACACTTACCGCTTCGCTCATGCACACACTCGCACACCGAAGCTCCATCAGGGAATATGCAGAAACACAACTCGACAACGAGACACTCTCTACCCTACTTTGGGCTGCTAACGGAATCAACCGTCCTGAAAATGGCAAACGCACCGCTCCATCAGCTGTCAATGCACAAGACATAGTTCTTTATGTCACCATGGATTTGGGCACATTCATCTACCTGCCCGAAAAACATGCACTACAGCTTGTGAGTACAACCGATTTGCGCAAACCCGTAGCAAGCACTCAGGAATTTGCTGCCGCAGCACCTCTTTCTATCATTCTCGTTAGCGACCTCACCAAATTCCCATTTGACGACCCGCAGCGCACCACACTTTTAGGAGCAATGGATGCTGGCTATGTATCACAAAACATCTACCTCTACTGCACAGCATCCAATCTGGCAACAGTAGCACGCGGAACAATGGACAAAGCAGCCATCCAACAAGCCTTGCAGCTTACCGACAAGCAAATTCCGATGCTTAACCACCCTGTTGGTTACATAAAATAAAGGAACATCATAATATATCGATATATTGCTGTCCGATAAACCCAAATCGGTCATTAGAACTTATTATTTTGTGGTCTCAGTCATAATCGCCTTATATTCAATAAGTTACGAAT
>CALUKG010000016.1 GCA_944321155.1 uncultured Bacteroidales bacterium
CTCTTGATACTTGGCTACCGGTATCAAGATGTAACGCCACGCCAAGATGATTGCACCCACCCAGAACCAGTCCAATATGAGCCAGCAAAACAGCACGGCCAGCCACAGTGCGGTGGTTTCTGCCGAGCAGACCTTTCGCAGTATTTTCCCACAGAATTTAAGCAGAAAATATCCCAGTACAATCAATATAATATATCCCATAATAATTTGAATTTCAGAATACTAATATACTAAATTATTTTCATATATGGAATTTTTTCACTAGTATTTTGGGGGAAGAATCAAATGATTTTCTAATGTTACTACATATATTGACTTCACACTTCTTTGTAAGCATTTGAATAAATGCTTACAAAGAAATATCCGGAATGTGTACTGACAAAACAAAAGGAGGAATCTAGTAACTAATACAAGCTGTAACATACAGGTTCAACAAAACAATAGCGACTGCTACTATTAGGTTCATAGTGACAGTCGCTATTGTTGTAAATAAAGGTTTAATACCTGTAGTTGGACGAATGCTTACAAAACAAATATATACGTATTATTTCTATCGCGAAAAGCTGATTCGTTGGCAATAATATCACCCACTTTGGCGGCAGCAAATAAGACATATTCCGATTTCCCTCAGCGAAGAAGCATTCAACCACTTCCGCAAGGTCAGGTCAAGTTCCTTGTGGGTACGAGTAATGATATTCGTATGTCCCTGTCGTTGCAGTTCCCGTACAATGACAGAATCGATAGATGTATTCAATCATTTATGAGTTATTGTTGTTATTATGCTTTTTAATGCTGACAGATATTGGTTTCATTTTTCCGTTTGCAATGGCAAAACCAATAGTGTCATTGTATATAGTACTTTCAGATATATTGAAGTAAGTGTCTAATGCTTCCTTTATGGATTGTTTGATTGGAGCTGGTATCAAGATGGTAATAACATCATGTTCAGAAACCATAAAAGGGTTTCTCCCCAATAAAAATATGCTATCCTGTCTTATAATTCGGTTGTTAAATCCAGATGGTTCCCATATATAATAGTGTTTATAGTTATTAGCAGAATGGTTATTTATAATATTACCCAGATTGAAGACACATTCTATATTCATAGAATTTTCGTCTTCTATTCGTATTAAAGTATTTTTGGACAAATCTGGCAATATATTATAACAATACAAGTAAGCACATTTTTCAAACTCATTTTGGCAGGCGAACCAAAGTGCGGTTAGAATATTCTTACTAAAATCAATTAGACAGGTAGCACCTCCATTATGTTGTATATCGGCTAAAACATTCAAATCACATGATTGATAAATCTGTGGAAACTTTTTTCTAGCTATTTTAATTAATCTTTTAAGTTCATTCGAGTAGTCATCCTCGCTATATTCGCCTAAAGCATGTTCTAATCGTACATTCAAGCCAGATTGAATAATATGACTATCAACATTGTAATTTAGGCTAGGATAATATGCTGTTATACCTCGATAAATATAAGAGGAAGGCGGTTTACAAAGAGTAGTCAATTTTTGCAAGACGTATCCAATAGCATTTAGACCAGACAAACAAGTGTCTATAAAACAAAACTTTTCATCTAACAAAAATGAACGCATAACATCTACTACTTCCTCTACTGGAGGTTCGGTGCCCAGATGGAATGTAATTACTTTATCGAAGTCTTGTTTAAATGAAATAAGTAGTTTTGCATTTTCAATTTTAGCCTTAACTATTTCTGGGGAATATCGGGTCAGCAATTTCTTCTCTAATTCTGTAATGGAATATGGGCTGATGAAAATTGTTAATATTCTTTCCCCGTAGTATTGTTTGATTTTACGAACAAGATGAATATTTGTATGATTGTCAATATCCAGTATGCAATTAGTCTGTGATTGCTCTATTTGAGAACGACTTGTACCATAGTAAATATCCTCATACACTTTCTCGTATTCGACAAAGGAATTATTTCTAATCCCTTCTTTAAATGCTTCTGCTGTAACAAAGAAATATTCTATACCTTCCCTTTCCCCTGACCTTGGTTTTCTGCTGGTAGTAGGGATCGGTCGTTTGAGATTAAATTCTGGATGTTGGCTGAGTAGCCTATTGATAATATTGTATTTTCCACATCCAGGTGGAGCCGATATGAGAATAATTTTCCCTGTTTGCATATAATAGATTGAAACGACGGTTGGGAGTGATATTAGCTTTACACTCAAATACGTTCCTTATGTTCGCTAATTCACCTTAGGCTTAATCTCTTGTAAGTAAGAGCGTAAGCCATAATAGATAAAACATGCTAATTAGAAAAATAGTTTCATGAAACATCACCACATGTTTAATGTTTTTATTTTGATGATTCATAGGTTTCGTACTTGATAATGATGCAAACTAATTCTGAACACTCACTTATTTTTAATTAAGAAATTACTTGAACGGTTTGGTTGTCCAAAATTTCATATTTAGAATGTTGGCTCTTAAACTCTGGAACAATTTTTTTCATTATACCAACAACCTGTATATCATTTTTAATGTAACTGCTACCTACCAATTCATCGATTTCTTTATTTGCCTCCTCATAATCATATTTGCGGACTTTGGCTATTTTAATTTTAGGATTAAAAGTAGGCAATGTGGTTTCTGCATTGTTCAATACCTCTTCGTACAATTTTTCTCCATCACGAAGTCCTGTAAATTCAATTTTTATGTTTTCGGCACCACTGAGTTTTATCATCCGCCGAGCCAAGTCGACAATTTTGACGGCATTCCCCATGTCAAATATAAATATTTCCCCACCGTTCCCTTTTGTTCCGGCTTCAAGAACCAATTTACAGGCTTCAGATATCAACATGAAATATCTAATAATATCGGGATGGGTAACCGTTACTGGACCTCCTTGCTTGATTTGTTCTTTAAATAATGGAATCACTGATCCATTCGACCCCAAGACATTTCCAAAACGAGTAGTAACAAACTGAGTCTTCCCTTTTACTTTCCCGTCTTTAATTGCACTATCGAGACTTTGTACATAAATTTCACAAATTCGTTTAGAACAACCCATCACGTTTGTCGGATTCACAGCCTTGTCCGTAGAAATCATTACAAACTTTTTTGTTCCAAATTCTACAGCCAAGTTTGCAACGATACGTGTTCCTTCTACGTTGTTCCACACACTTTCGGATGGATTATCTTCCATCATTGGCACATGCTTGTAAGCAGCGGCATGAAATACATAATCGGGCGTATGAGCACTAAAGATTTCACGCATATGGACTCTATTGGTAATATCCCCTACAATTGTAAAAGCCTTTGTGTTTGGAAAACTCTTTTCCAACATCAAGCGAATATCATGCATGGGAGTTTCTGCCTGATCAACTAATACAAGTTCCGCAGGAGTGTAGACAGAAATTTGACGCACCATTTCACTACCGATGCTACCAGCAGCTCCCGTAATCAGAATCTTTTTACCTCGCAGTTGTTCACCTATAGCCACCATATCAACTTCAATTTTTTCGCGTGGCAATAAATCTTCTATCTCTATCTCTTTTAATTGAGTATGACTAATGTCGCTTTTTCCATCCCATTCTTGAGCCCTTGGCATTACAAAAATTTTAATGCCTGCTTGCACCAACCTATTTACCATCTCAGGATCCTCTCTGATACTTTCACTCTTCAAGGGAGATACAAACAAGTATTTCGCACTTTTTTTCTTCATTACATCTACCAAATTCTCGTCATTCGGGTAAACAGACACACCCATCAATGATTTATTCTTGATGTCTGATTCATCGGATACAAATCCCATAAGAATATACTTGGCTGGATCTTGATTTCGTATGCTTTTTGCAAGTCCTACGCCACCTTGCTTTACTCCATAAATAAATATTCGCTCAGACTGGTTTACATGAAAGGAAGAATCATATAAATACTTAATCAATATCCGGATAGCCCACAAGAAAAGGATAGAAAGCATGGCCGACAAAACAACATCGGACATTCGTGCGCTTGTTATAAGTGTATATTCAGTAAATACTATTCGTTCTATAACAATAAGGGCCAAACCCAATAATATAGCATAGCCTGTACGCTGCAAGTCAACAAAAGAAGAATAACGAATTATTCCGGAATATGTGTGAAACACTCGGAATCCAATGATATAGCACAATAAGTAGACAGAAATTGTACTTATTAATGAGGTTATATTGGATGCCACATAACTAATTCCATAGTTGAGCATTAGAACTAAAAAATTGGATATGATAATAATTATACAATCCAGCGACAAAATGCACCAATAAGGCAATGCTTTTTTTGTAAAATACCACGAAAGAACATTCATCTCTTAACTTTTAAAAATGGTAACTACTGTCTTGAATATTATTTTTATGTCAAATAATAACGATGATTTTTTGATATATTCCTGATTGATTCGGAGTTTATCTGGAAGGATTACATTCTGATAGTATTGTTCTGGGTCATCTACTGCCCCTAATAATTCGTTCTCATTCCTATATTTTATAGATGCCAAATCCGTAATACCTGGTCTAACATCAAGCACATGCATCTGCTCTGGCGTGTATAAATCAACGTATTTCCTAACTTCTGGACGAGGACCAACAAGACTCATATCACCAAGAAACACGTTGATTAATTGCGGAAGTTCATCCAACTTATATTTACGGATATAGTAACCTGAATGAGTAATGCGTGCGTCATGCCCGCCAATAGTAATGAGCCCTTTATTATCTGCACCTACTTGCATGGAACGAAATTTGTATACCTGAAAATCACGATTTCGGCGGCCTACACGTGTTTGCCGATAGAATACCGGACCAAGAGAATCGTATTTTATCCATATAGCTAAGACTACAAACAGTGGGCTAAGACACAGAAGGCCTAACCCACTTACTGTTATATCAAGAAAACGTTTTAACATATCAATGATGCGAAACAATTTTTTTGAAATTATCAATCACATACTGGACATCTTCGTCACTCAGAAGTGTATGCAGAGGCAATGTGATTTCATTTCGGTATTGGTTATAAGCATTGGGGTAATCTTTTATGTCAAATCCCAAATTACGATATGCTGACATCATCGGCAATGGTTTATAATGAACATTACAGGCTATACCTTGTTCTGCCATGCGTTCAATTACTGCATTGCGTTCAGCAACATCCTTTCCGATAAGACGTACCAAATAGAGATGCCCGGTTGATACATGATTGGAGCCATAATGTTCGAGTGTTTTAATTGGCAAATCACTAAAAGCCTCATCATATTTGGATATAATTTGACGACGTCGTAATAATAGCTTGGGATATCTGTTAAACTGTTGGATTCCTATGGCAGCAACAACATCTGTCATATTACATTTATACCAAGTACCTATGATGTCATATTCCCATGCACCAAGTTTGGTCTTAGCCAAGGCATCCTTATTCTGTCCATGCAATGAGAGCAATTGGAACTGTTTGTATAGCCATTCATCATCAACATTCGGAATAGGAAGCCAAGTCAAGGCTCCACCCTCAGCAGTAGTCAAGTTTTTTACTGCGTGAAATGAAAACGAAGTGAAATCTGCGATTTCGCCGCACATTTTTCCTTGCCTTGAGGATCCAAAAGCATGTGCCGCATCTGCCAAGATAATGATTCTGCCAAAAGCTTTTTGAATGTCATTTGAAGGTGCGAACAGGTATTTTTTCTCTTCGACTATTTTACGAACCTTGCCGTAATCGCAAATAATGCCAGCTAAATCAACAGGAATGACAACTTTTGTCCGTTCAGTAATAGCCTCTGATAGACGGTCATAATCCATTTCAAATGACTCCGGCTTGGTATCCACCAAAACGATTTTTGCTCCAACATGGGCTATTACGCTTGCCGTAGCCGTATAAGTATAGGCTGAAGTTATAACTTCATCTCCAGGCCCTACACCGAGAATTCGCAAAATCATTTCCATGCAAGCCGTAGCAGAATTAAGACACACAGCTTTACGAGTGTGACAGAAAGTTGCTATCAGGCTTTCAAACTGTTTTGTGCGCGGTCCTGTGGTAATCCAACCGGAACGCAAAGCCTCAATCACTTCCGCCTCTTCAGCTTCGCTGATATCTGGCGGCGAAAAAAGAATTTTTTTCATCTTATAATCAAGTATTATAGCGTTTCACAAAAAATATTTTTTTCAAACCGTTGTCAATGATATTCATGAACACCCAAAAACTAGCCAGCAACGGATTCAAATTTTCAACTTCGCGAAATAATGTATAATGCCAGCTTATTTTAGTCTTAATGTCTGGTGGAGTAATCGACCCTTTCCGACGGCGATATTTCGCCAAACTTTCATCTAAAAAGTAACAATTCGCTTTTCTTATAGCCTTCAGCCACAAAGCTGTGTCGTTATTTTTTTTAATATTTGGAATTTGTATAAGCCCTATTATATTGGTGTCGTATATGACCGTCAAACATCCTGGCCAGCAGCATGAGTACATATCAAAAAAATTGACCCGTTTTTTCCCTCCGACAGATATACCTAAGGGCTCATCGTTTTCAGAAATTTCAATGTAGCGATGATAAGTAAATGCGTAATTGTTCCGAATCATGAAGTTCAATTGGGACTCTAATTTTTTGGGAAGCCATAGATCATCACTGTCAAGAAATGCCATCCACCGCCCATGAGCCATACGCAAGGCCATATTTCGTGCAATGGCAGCACCTGAGTTTTTTTCTAATTGGTGATATTTGATGCGTTTATCCCTTTTCGAATATTCCAAGACAATCTCTGCCGTATTATCGGTGGAACAATCATCTATAATTAACATCTCCCAGTTCATATAAGTCTGTGCTTGAACACTCTTGATTGTTTCTTCAATAAAACGAGCACAGTTGTAAGTAGGTGTAATAACGCTTACCAATCCAAAGTCTTGCATAAAAAGATTGTTATATTAGAGTTTATGCTGGATTAGGAACTGTGTTCCTGACAGCCAGTAATCTTAACCTTATTCGATATATCGCCTATGGGATTTTATTGGAGGCACAGATTTAATATTGAACTTAAAATATTGGCAGACATTTTTTAATTGTTTATCATTATAGCCCCTTTTCCGATTAGTAAACGTCAAATTAGACCCTTTATGCAAAAACTGATAAAGGTCATCAAAGCTATAGCCAACACTCCGGTTGGGATTAATTTCAATATGTCCTGTCCCATGTCTGAGGGCCATTATCCAAAACCAAATATCATCAGCTAATGGGCACAGTTCACGGAATAGTTTCTCTTTGCAAACATCTGGATGCAAGCAGTGAGGAGGATACAATACACCATACACCCCTAATGGCATTAACCAATAATAAGTACTGGGCGGGGTATGCCAATTATCGTATGGCCTTACGTTACCTTCCGAATCTACTGATGGATAGCGAGCCTTTTGGGCACATATTTTGGTTGGATTATCCAAATGAGCTTTATACAGACTTTCAATTATATTCGCGTTATATATAATGTCATCATCTACCGTAATGATTATATCATCTGGAAAAGCCTGCAATGCAGGAAGAAGTTTGGTATAAGAACGAACATCTTTACAGAAGCGTACTTCGACTCCATGATTGACCAAAAATTTAATTTTTTGTGGTAGACTATCAGGTGACCAACTTTCTTGGTCAAGCCATAGTACAATTCGGTTGGGTAACCTGCTTTGCTTCAATAACGAGACCAAAGTATAAGGAACCACATTCGTTACCCTCCTTCCATAAGAAGTCAATGATACAATCAACTGTGGAGTATTGTCAGAGAGGTGAAGGTTAGGCAATTTATCAAATCCGATTATATCGTATCTCCATTTGAACAAATAGCCCCGTGTAACACTTAGCAATTGTTTAATTCGTTTGATAATAACCATGTTGTTTTTATTTGTAATGTTGCGTACTAAGGTTATGTATGTGTTCTCACGTCAATATGCCAGAGACAACAGTGCTCATTAGCAAGAAATAATTGAATCTTATATATGCAATAAATCAAAGAAGCATGTAAACCAATAAATTAACGGTATCCTATTGAAATAAATCAAGTTTTTGATAAAAATCATAGTATGTAATCCTCTTCCCATTTCAAATCATGATAGGCGTATAGTATGACTATTTCAATCTATCATTTCGAATTGGCAGATTTATGTGTTATTTTTTGTTTCTGCGATAGTTCGTATTCATACAGTTTTGCTCCAACCATGAAGTGGTAGATGAACCATTGCATGGCAACAAACAGCCCTCTGAATCCATGCATGAAACCTCCCCTACGGACGTAAAATAACAAGAACACATATATTGGTTTTACAATTTGCAGTTTAAATCCCCATTTTTTCCCTCTCTTAATGCATTCTTCAAGTTCATATCGGTAGTAACGGTTATTACGGAGCCACCATGAAGAGATGTCGGTAAAATCATCATGCATCAATGCATTTTGCAAATGCACACTACGGCCAGGAACCTCAACTTGTGCATGCACTTCTTTGTCTTGATAACGTCCTTTTTCTCTACGGAATAAACGCGACTGATAATCTGGATAGGCCGAAGCTTTTCCCATAAATTCGCCCCAAAAGAGGTTCTTTCTTGGAATGTATGCCATATCCACATCATTGGGTACAGAATCAAGAAATTTTAAAATCTCCTTTTTCAATGCTTCTTCAGGTTTCTCATCTGAATCTATTATCATCACCCATTCATTGCTTGCCTGTGGTATAGCCCAATTCTTTTGTTTTGCAGAATTGATATATTCATGCTGTAATATTTTAACCTTATGGTTTCGGGCAATATCCAATGTTCGATCTGTGCTGAATGAATCACATACTATTATCTCGTCAGCCCAGTCTTCAATGCAATGCAAAAGCTGGTCTAAATAAATTTCCACATTGAAAGTAGGGATTATAACCGTCAATCTGTTTTTCTTCATAATGCCTGTAACTTTTTATAAAACTTACATTCCTTATTCGATTCTCCTACAAGTGTCATTCCGCATTTTTCGTAAAAACGGATAGCGCGGATATTCATTTTGTAAACTGTAAGAGTATATTCGACTATTCCTTTTTTTGTAAAAGAATTTCAAACTTATTTACTAAGTTTACTCCGATTACGCCTCCCCGTTTATTTTTTTTTACACATATAGAAAGTAAATCTCCTTGCTTGGAAATTTGTTTTTTATCTTGGTTTGTATTGGTGGGGTTCTTTTTTTTTGCAAAGATTCCCCCTGAAATACGAAAAACCTTTAGAAATGGCTAATGTATCAAGGCGAAAACACAGCCATAATAAGCGCTTGATCAATTGGGAGCGATTATTGGCAACAAATTTTTCTCTTGCATGTGAACCTCTTATATATCCCATGCAAAAACCAACAATTTTATTTTCTTCTTCAGCAATCACAAAAAGATCATCTTCCTCAAGAAATTCTTTATAGTAATTTGCTACAAGTCGATTCCCTAATTTGGAAATCATATAATCACGGAAACATTCCACATGCACTTTAGCGATGTTGTATAAATCATCATGCTGTGCTTTGCGATATACAATCATATTTACATTGAATATTTTTTATTAAAATACGCTTCAATCAACTAAGTTCGCTTTGTTCTACCTCATTCATCCATTCAACTTCTTTTGAAACATAGTATCCTCCTAAGAAGAATCCTAAGAAATAGATTGTCTGAGCATGGTTTATAGCAGATTCCAAGGAGAAGCAAGTTACAACATATAAAATTGTAGCAACAGCATATGGATTGCCACGATACATATCACTAACCTTAGGTATAAATTTAAAGAACAATATGGCAATTCCTATGATTCCGCAATTCCCTAATATCTCGAAGAATCCATTATGAATATACGTAACATATCCTGCCCCCATACCTAATATTGGCGACTTCTTGAATGCATCGATTGCATAACCAATTCGATCAAAGCGAGACTGCGTGGAATGGTCGGTAATTTCCCCCGTTCCAAAACCAGCTATACCAAAGCGGTACATCAGTGGTTCCCACCACATATATATCATTACTACACACAATGTCGTAACAATCAATATAACCTTGAAATTCTTTATTTCAACTTGCCGCCTTAAATAATATAATAGCGCAAATATCATTGCTATAAACGTCATTCGCTTGAGGGTAATAAGAGCCGCATAGACGAAAACAATGATTATCAGGTACTCCATCCATTTCTTCTTTATCTTAAGCGATGGTAGCAAGCAAATGGTAATGACAGAAATGATTTGTACCAAATTTGAAAATGTGATACCGTATATGCGTGATGCATGATAATTATCTACATTCGATGCATCAACACCGCTATAAATGACAGTTCCATCGGCAAAGCCATGATAAGCCATTATGGTTGTTAATGAAAATATGAAGCAGACGGCTACAATGCATTTCGTCAGATTCCTTAATTCTTCTTCCGTTTGGATGAAATATTGGCATTGTGAACTTATCACTACAACACTGGACACGAGCAAAGCCCATTCTGTGACACGCGCAAAGGCAAAATTGGTTGTCAACAATCCTAATAGAACAGCAAACATAAGCACAATAATATATGCTGCTTGCCTATTCAGATAGCCGCCAAACTTGGAGAACGACCCCGTGAGAATAGCAATTATCATAATCGTTGAAGGCGTGATGGATCCGACCACAGGCACGCTCATCTCACGCATGATTAACATAATTATGGTCAGGTAGAAGTATTCCTTCTCTTTTCCCCTTGCTTTCATAACAAAGTAGAGCAGGAAAAGTCCAATAACCAACAGTATTTTCAAAATCATACATTCGTAATATTTATTCCGACGCTCGTTTGGAATCAAGTAATGCTATCAATTTTTCACTTGTTCCTGTCCTGAATTTCCGGGCGAACATCTTACCTGAAGCAATTAGTTTTGCAAAATCTTCTTCTTCCAACACTTTTATGTGGCATCCATCGATATAATGGAGAGGTGTCAATGAGGCCAGCCCTCTATATTCACCGCAAATCTGCGTGCAACTGCTTGCAAAAGGCGAATTGAAAGCTATGGTATGAATTACGCATTCCGACGGTGCGAATGTGTGTTTGAAATATTTCTTTATGACTTTATGGCTGCGATACATCGTTACTACATATTTTGCCAGTTCCCATGAAACACAAAAGTAGTCACTACCTTTATAAACCAACCATTCTTGTCCTTCGACCTTTAACCTCTTTGGTTTCTTAAATTGTAGTACTTTAAACACCTTTCTACAAACCGCACGTAAAGCTCTGTTACAGAACCGTCCTAAGCATCGTATCTCAAAATCGGGTCGTATTTCGCGCTGTAGGTCGCACAAGTAATATGTAGTTTCTACAGCCATTGCCCATAGGTGGTTTCCCCATTTGTTTTGTTCTAGAAAGGTTGTTATCCGATTGGTTGACCACAGGGGGTAATCGAATCCTGATAACATGAAAATATAATCAAACTTTTCATCCGAATAGTCAATTGCCGCTTGAAGCAAATTCATTTGGTATTCCACTTGGGAAAGGGTTGCCCACCTTATGTATAACTGCTTTATGTAATGAATATTTACCCCCCCCTAAAACATCTACAAATTGCTCAATATCAGCATTTTTGTCTATGTGAATAAAGTAATGAGCATCAGGGTGCAATGACCTTACCAATCGAGCCAATTGTAGAGAGTCCGTATAAGCCGATATACAATATGCGATTTTCATGTTCTTGTCTATTTAACAGATGTGAAATATGGTTTCTTTGATTCTCAACTTGGCCATCATCTTCCTCCTGTCAGTATTTTGTATAATTTTAGACTTGCTCTTTTGACGATATGGTCAGCAATGAAACATAGCAAGACTGCCACTAATGGAAGGATAAAATACCCAACAAGTATTTCATATTGAGCCGAAAATGTGTGCAAATACATATTCTTCAAGAAGCTGAGCAATGGTTCATGCAGGCAAAAAATGAGGAAACTCGTCCCGGAACTCATTGCCAGCCATTTGGGAGTACTGAATGTGGCCGTGTCCAAAAGAATCCACCACATAAACCAACATACCCCAAAGAATATCATTATTTTATTTGCTATACCGTAGAGGATATAGTCTATGTTAAATTCAAAGAATCGAACCACGACACACGCAACAAACATGACGGCGGATGCGCAGATAAAAGTCTTCTTATGGCCTAAATGTTCTTTCAATGGATTTATGCACAAGTTCATTCCCATACCATAATAGAACAAACTTCCGCCAAACCCTGTGCGGATATCACTGTCCAACAAATAAATGATACCCAATATAGTCATCATGGGAATGGCAAAATGATTTATTAACCGATATAGCAAAATGGAAATTAGCACCAAAACCATCAAATGCTGCAGAAACCAAAATTGGAAAGGAATCGGTGAAACGAATATGTGCAATATAAAATCCATAATACCTCTGACCTCAATTCGATTGGTACACATTGAAATTACAAGCCAGAGTACCGAAAATATAAGGTAGGGTACTAAAAGACTTCTTACTCGGCTTTTCACTTTGTTGATATATGTCTGGATACTGCCATCATTGTGATATGCCATAAAGAATCCTGAAATGATGAAGAATAAAGGAACAGCCAATCGGCAAAGCATTTCGCTGATGGAAAATTGCACAATGTCTGATATTCGCCCCATCATTGTATCTGTATCCATACAAGCGTTCCACCTTGACATGATGAATTTTGCATGGATGAAAACCACCGCAATCATCGACAAGGTTGAAACAAACCTGAATTTCTGCGAGATCTGGGCAGATATATTATTATCTATCATCTTGCAAGTGAAATGTATTTTTCCACCATCTGCGAAATAGAGAAATGGCCGAGATATTTAGTAGCGTCGGAAAAGTCGAAGTTTACCTCGCCGCTTAGAATCTGGTCAATGGCTTTCTTTATTTCCTCAGCATTGACGGGTACTGTCAATCCGTACTTATCCGACATGATTTCCGGCAACCCACCACCATTTGTGGCAACAATAGGCCGTTTAGCTGCTATGGCTTCCAATGCTACAATACCGAAAGGTTCTCTCCTTGAGGGGATTATATTGATTTCACTGTTCTGCGCATATAGGACGACTTCATTGGGCGACAGCCGACCTATAAGCACTGCACTATTTTTCAAACCAAGCCCGTCAATCATTCGTTGCAGCGGATCTCGCTGCGTTCCCTCCCCGGCTATCAATAGTTTCAACCCATCAGTCTTTTTACATTTGGCAAATGCCTTGATGAGTAAATCAAATCCTTTAATTTCCTCCAATCGTCCCCAAGCAAATAGGTACGGACAATTCTCTTGCGCCGCAGGACGGGGTTTGCGGCTGTCAAACCGTGCCAAGTCCACGCCATTGTAAACCGCAAGCACATATTTACAGCCGAATGTCCTTTGGACGCAATGAGCCAAATAACCCGAGCAAGCTGTTACTTGGGTAGATTGTGCCAGCAATTCCTTCTGGGCTCTGTATTGCTTTGAATCTTTTGAATAACCTTCATCATAGCGTAACACGTCGTGTCCGTGGAAGCAAGCGATTATCTTAAATTTGAATATGCTATGCAATGTGGTTATGCAGGACGATTGCGACAATGGGAAATGAACATATACATAATCGGGGTGTTTATATAGGAACAGGAAGAAAAGTGCTATGAGTGAAATGCCGAACATGAGCATATTGCGTATATGCCCGTTGGGAATGGCAAATGGTAACCGCAATACTGGCACTCCCGATATTATTTCAAAAACTTTGAGATGCCGGGGATACAGATTAGTAACAACCATTGTATGAAATCCACGGCATTTACATCCTTCAGCGAACTGGGAAGCTACGGTTTGAATACCACCCAATACGGGTTTATAAGAGTTTGAGAAGACGTAAACCGTCTTGCCATTTTGTTTCAGATTCATTTCTTGAGTTCTTTAAAGTATTGCACGGCCACTCCCCGGTGCCAATTGTACCCAATTGCCACCATAATGGGGTAGGCTGCCAACTTGTTGAATAATCCCTTGACGTGCTTTAACTTGTGAGCTTGGTCAATGAAAGGAACAATGCAGAAATAACAGAACTTGGCAAGGTCACGAAAGCTATGGATGCCATGAGGGTAACAGCAATACATATCTTTCCATTTACGCCGCACCAGCAAATAAGCTCGCCCATACATATACTGTTGGTTAAAGAGTCCTTTCCATGTGGCTCGGTGGTGGTGATACACCTTGATGTCGGGAAACGACAAAACCTTGTATCCCGCTTTGATGCAACGCCAGTTATAATCTACATCTTCGCCACGGAACATTTCGGTGTCATACGCACCGACTTTCTTAATAGCCTCACGTTTGTATGAAGAATTTACGCCGGGAACTGTTCTTGCTTCAACATAACTACTGCCTTGGAAATGGGTGAATGTTGTTGCATCTGCTATTTTAAACAACAAGCCTTTGCCGGAGGCATCTACCACATTACCACCTATTACCCCAGCTTCAGGATGTCGCCTGTGCTCTTCCACAAGGCGTTCAATCCAATCGGGAAATGGTTCTGCATCATCATCTGTCTGAAGGATAATGTCGCCATTACATTGTGGCAGACCTATATTCCGGCTGGTGGCAAGGTTTACATTCAAGGTCGTGATTTCCAACAGATTAGGAAATTCCTTTTGCCATTTTTCAAGGGTAGCATGGCAGTCATTAGTTCCGCCACCATTTACTACGACTATCTCATCGGGTAACACTGTTTGCCGTTTGATAATAGCGTGTAAAGTACCATCTATCAAGTTCCCCCTGTTATATGTACAGATAAAAACAGACACAGCCATATTTTACTATTTAATCAATTCTATGTATTGATTTACAATGCTATCCCATGAGAACCGTTTACTCTCTTTGAGAGAACTGTCACCCAATTGAATAAGCAGGTTTTTACTTTCAATCAGTTCTGCCAAGAAATCCTGTATCTCATTAGTGGATTCCCTGTTTACCATTCGGCCAAAGCTCGGTTTTACAAACTCAGGATATGGAGAACAATCTGAAACCAATATTGGTAACCCGCAAGCCATTGCCTCTATGGGTGACAAAGCAAAAGCTTCACCCTTACTGAGTAGGGCAAACAGGTCATATCGCGGCAATAGCTCAGCGATATTGCCCACACTGCCTTTCAGCGAAACTATATTCTCCAGTTTATTGCTTTTTATCAATTCCGCCAAGTAAGAGGCATACCGCTCATCACCTGATCCATAAATGTCATATTTGATTTGGTTACGATATTTGAAATCTGTCAAAGCTTTAATGATATAATGCATTCCCTTACGTTCTTCAAAGGCGGCAGCAGTAATGATATTAAGTTTTCCGTTCCGTAGCTTTTGAGTGGAGGGTTGAAACAACTGTGTGTCTGTTCCATTGTAAATCAGGCTCATTGGAATCCTTCCAATATAAGGTTTTGCTTCATCTTCCACCATTTTGGATATTGCCACGACATGAATGTTATCGAATCTTCCAATTTGTTTCTTGATAAACTCATATCTGGCAGGTATCTGTGACGCCGGACTGTGGAGTACATACAAATACTTTCTTTTGCGCGGAAGGCAAGTTTCCCCATGGTATAAGAAATTCAGAATGGTTGCTTTGGGATTGTCTATCCATATCCATAGCCTATAAAAGAAAACAGCTATTTTTTCTTGATACCATCGAAAGTATGGAACTTTTCTTATTCTAATTCTCTTGTCAATGGCACCGCAGGATGCCTCTTTATTGCAACCCCACGCATATATGATAACTTCATATCCTTTATCTATAAAAGCCTTTGAAAGGCTAATGCAGAAACGCTCAACACCCCGTGTTAAGCGAAATAGATACGGACAGATAATTACGATTCTATTATTGATGTTCATCATATGGCCTACTATATTCTGAAAGAATGTTTCAAGTAACTTAGATGGTAAATGGACTGCATATACAACTTAAACAGCCAAAATGGCAATCGACGATATAATGCTCCCTCCAGCCTATGCAATATTGATTGGTTATTGGGCTTCAAAGGGATATTCTTATAAGTTGTCATCGCCTTATATTGCATGAATTTTTTAGCGTATGGATGTGTGCATTCCTCAACCCACGGCCTGCCGAGAATAGCACCCGTGAAATGGATAATTGCCGGTGCAACTATTGCGGCTTCATATTCATCGCGACTGTAAAATGGAGTATTTATTTTCCGCAAATCCCGCCAGGGATAGCAAATGCTGTTTGACATGACATTAAACTGTGGTGGCAGTATTTTTTTCCTACTGGCACATACGGCATTAATGATGCCTTGGTCATGGTGATGGACTTTGCCTTTTCTCTCTATCAGGTAATTGATGAACTTTTGCTCCATACCCTCACTACGCCATCGATTTAAGGGAATAAGCAAAACACCAGCATTGATATATGGTTCATCTTTAGGAATTCTGATTTCCTTCTTGTAGGTACGACTAATCAACGGGTCTAAAATTCCTCCAACCAGACAATCGCCTAAATCAATACCACGCAATCCTGTTATGGAACTGTTGAACATGATGTCGCAATCTATGTACAAGACCTTATCCACCTTAGCCGGTAATATTGATCCTGCAAACAGACGCGCATACGAGGTAATAGAAATGGTATGCGGCACTTCCACGGCAAGCATATCACGCAAGTTCTCGATGTGATAAACCGATAATTGTCCTCCATATTCATCCACAATTGACTCCAACGGTTTGAGTTTCCTTGTTTCGATTCCATTACTCAATAAATGAATATGAAAGGATTCGTTTCGATTCGTTTCAAATAGTGAAACGGCACAGACCGAAACCAAATGTAAATAATTGCTGTCAGAAGCGATAACTATGTCGAACATTATAAAGAAATAATACTAATACAAATCGCATGTAATTGAACTGATATTAAGTACTTTATTTTTGGGATATAAAATCAGTTATTCTTTGTGCGATATTGTCACATAAAGGTTTCCAAGATTTTTTATTTTGCGGCGGGTTAGATATCGATATTTTTTTTGTAAAATTAAAATCTGCCCATAGATGATTTTTATCCCACTTTAACACATTAAATAACTCTTTAAGCCCATCCAATCGAGTTGCACTTCTGGGGTCTGTAATACCATCTATGTATATGACAGGCGTTTCTAATCCTAAGCAAGGTAGTGCGCAATGGATACGGGACGTTACAACCAATCTTGCCCTGGAATATTTTCTAACTAAATTTTCTGCTTCCCGCAGCAACATCTCATCTGAAGGAAATTTTATACTAAAGTCAACACTTTCATGTTCTATATATTCAGCATTAAAAATAGTATCATCCGTAAAATATTTCGAGTATTCAAGATAAAATGATACCAATCTTACTTTCCTTCTAATTCCTTTATTTCTTTTCCCAAAAGAAATTTTAGGCGAAAGTTTGTCTATTTTATACTTCAAGAAAAAATATAATACAAGATTTTTTAGTAAGCCTAATTTATTCCATTTGATAGAAACAATTGGATCAACAAAGTAGCACTTATCTTCTTTATTATTCGTGTAAAAATTTCTACCTAATGTTAAAGTTACACAGCCTGAAAAATAAGCTTTGATATTATTTTTCAAAAGCAAATCACGAGTGTATGTGTCTCTACATCCAATTGGTTCTTTGCTTTTAAAGTATTCGAGACCTGTGGATGTCAGCATTTTCCCATTAGTAAAAGGGTTTAAATGAAATGCTATAAACAACGGGACAATACATTTAGATGGCGGCCAATGCTCAGGTTTGTGCATAAACCATCCATTCAACACTACCTTGGTATCTTCATCATTGTAACTGTCAAGAGCTTCCCTATCAACAAAACCGTCTATGCGAGGAAGAAACTGAGCAGAAGCTAACGCTTGAATATAATCACCTATGTTAATTCTAATACCAGGGGTATTTACCGACAATAGTTTATATTTCATAATTTACAGATTATCTGTTCTGGCGAATAACTTTTATTATCTTTTCTTTTATAAAAAGACGTTCTCTCTGTGTTAATCCAATAAAATATATCATTGGCGCAGAAATAGATAGCGAAACAAATGTTGTAAAAATAATGTGCAACAATTTTCCACATTCAATAGCGGAAGCAACATACCCTGTTACCAATGACGCGGCAGAAAATATCAGCAAGCTATTTAAAAATACTTTAGCAAACCAACCTCGTATAGCAAACTGTGCAAAAATTTTCTTAGTAAAATATAGCCTTATCACCATTAATGCAATGAACACAAAAATTCTAACAATAATAACAGAATATGGAACTGCACCTAAATATAAAACAAGCCATCCGAGAAAAAAATTTAGCGAATAAACCATTGAAATCACAATTTGGTATGATTTAATGTTTTTCTGAGCATAAACAGTCATGTATAAGGGAGCTGATATTGCCTCAACATAGATAGAAATTAATGTAAATACACAGAATTCTACTGCATATTGAGGATACTCACCAAGCCATACTGAAAGGACATTTCCTGTTTCAAACATTAAAGGCACCAGAAATATTATCACTAAATAACTGGATATTTTTGAGGCACGTAATATTAAGCTTTGTAAATAAGAATAGTCCTCTGAAACATAACTTTTTACAATTTGCGGATTAAAAGCCATCTGAAAGTTTGAAACAAATCCGTTAACTATTTTAGTTATAGAATTGCTGATACCCATCGCGGCATTGACTGCTACGCCATGATAAATATTGATTAGCACAGACACACCTTGATTTGTACCTACCACCGCTGCTTGTCCTGTAAGACTCCAGCTCATAAATCCGAAAATTTCTTTTAATAGAGCTTTGTCACTCTTGCGATGCTTCATACGACATATGGGAAAAGTCTGATACGTATATATTCGGTACAGCAGCATATTAACGATAGATACTACAAATACCAGCAATGCATAAATTATAAGTTTATCACCATTGATGGCTTGAACTAAATAAATTATAGCAAGTTGGGCAATTGCATCAAAAATGGTAAAATAGGCATATATACCCATCTTTTCATAAGCTACTATTACAGAACCAAACGGTGATTGTATGACGTTTAGCACAGCTGTTATAACAGATAATTGATAGACCCAATTGGCGGCTGGCATCCGATCATCTGGGATATTGAGTATATAATTGACGCCCCATAATCCAATGGTTTCAGCTAATATTAGAATGATTGCAGCTATAAAAAGATGAGCTAATATGCATATATAAAAAGTATGGCTTGCAGACTGGTCGTCTCCTTTAGCGAGCTCGGCTGTTATATATCGATTTGTAGCTGTTGAAAGGCCTTTATTAATAAAAGTAAAGAATACGATGATACCTGCAACAAGATTGTATGTTCCATAGTCATTTATACCAAGCGTATTAAAAATAATTCTTGCCGTGAATAGCGAAATAAGAAGAAGTATTAACATTCTTCCATACATAAATAGCGTATTTTTAACAATAAGCTTATTTTTTTCTGTAGCTGTATCGTTGCTCATCTAGTTATTAAAATTTTTATCCCCTTGTTTTAAATATAGTATAGGACTTCAAAATCTCTCCACATACCATTGACATCAACCGTTTAAAACCTCGTTTATCTGAGTCATCACATTTTCTACATCGAAATATGCTGTTGCTCTTTCCAATGCAAGGCTTTGGTATTTTGACAGCATTTGTGGGTCATTTATAAGGGCAGTTGCAGCATCCGCTATCTCCGCCGGTTGGAAACCAGTAAGAAAACCATAACGCCCATTATCTAGCATCTCCATTGGTCCAGTGATGCGTGTGCTTATTATGGTTCGACCCAAACACATTGCTTCGGCTACTACAAGCGGAAAGCCTTCACTGTCCGATGTCATCAAGAAAGCATCGGCAGCGGCAATAAAAGGATATGGATTAGGTTGGAAACCCAAGAAATGCACCATGTTTTCCACACCGAGATATGCAACTTGCTCTTTCAACCGTTCTTCCCAAATTCCTTTCCCAATTAGCCAAAAGTCGGCATCATAACCATGAGATTTTAATATTGCAGCAACTTCAATTATCCTGTCTTGCCGCTTGACTTCTTTCAGACTCCCTACATTCACAAAAGTGAACGTGCGATGCTCGGGAACATTCGCAACCTCGTTAGCACGTTTGCAAATGGCATGGCGGTCAATTATATTATAAATGACACATCCTTTATCCATACCGAATAACTTTTCAAAGTTTTTCTTTGCATCTTCCGATACGAATACCACCTCGTCCATGCGAGAATAAAATTTCTTTTCTTGGCTAAGCCGATGAAAGAAAGCGGTGGAATAGTGGTTATTCAGTAGGTCACAGTGTACCCATGTCACGTTTCTACTGCCTTTCCCGAGAATGTAACTATGAAACTTTGCCGGGCCGGCTTCCATAAATGACACGATGACATCATAGTGCTCATGGGCAAAGACTCGCCTTGCGCAACGATGTAACATCCAATTACGTAATCCGAAGCGAATAGCCAGGCGGCCTTTATGTCCGGGAAAATACTGTCCAAACTGTTCAGTTTTGAAATGCACTTGTGGAGGAATCCGGTCGATAAAATCACCCAACCGATAAAGCAAGAACAGGGTTACATCATAGTGAGTGTAATCAAGATGGTTCAGCACCTCTATCAGTGCCCCTTCAGCTCCACCACCTCCTAAATTACTATGGATAAATAATATTCGTCTTTTTGTCATGTTTTTTTAATTTCTGGGCCAAACATCAACACACGTATCCATGGGATTGAACGCACAAATTTGTCAACCAATAGGCAGCAAATGATTATCACTATTGATATTGCAATAACGACCAACAACTCAACAAACCAATTGCCTATCAGAATCTGTGCAAAGCTAGTGCTTTGCAAGTTGGTCATACCCACGATGAAAAAATAGTGTAAGAAATAAATCTGCAGTGTATTCTTTCCTACGAAACTCAAAATACGGCCAACCCTTGTCTTGCTCGAAAAGTAATTTTGGTAATAGTGGAAAAAATTCCAGACGATCAATATTCCCAATATACCCAAAAGCAAACGGGAATGATGTCCCTCGAAACCTATATGAAGAGTGGCAAATGCTATGGCAGATACTGCCATTATAAACTTGGATTCTACAATCTTCATAAATTGTCGCAACCACATTTTTGCCAATACGCCAATGAAGAAAAATTTTGTATATAGTAAAATATAGCGCCCACACAATATGATGTACCAATCGGAATTTACAATGGAAGCATTAGTGCTATATAAATAGGTTTCAATCGTATGGGTACTCAATATTATCAAAACAGAAGCAATGGAAATCCACACTTTCCCTAAATTGGCTTTATTCAAAAGGTACACCAATATGGCATATAAGCAGAAAATTTCAAATAAGGCAAGCGTAAACCAATAGCCGTTTTTAGCGGTATCTAATAACATGGACACAAAAAAGTCTTGACATTTAAACATGGTATATATCCACCCCATCACTAATGCTGGAACATATTGGGACAATAGCCTGTTCCATAGTCGGGTGGACAGCCATTGCTTATTGGGATTTTGAGTATATGACATGAAGCCACTGATAAAAAAGAATAGAGGCATGTGAAACCTAACAATAATCCTCGCTACCGACGTGAAGTTCATGTCGAACCCAAGGTAAATTACATGGCAATATACGACCAGCAGCATGGCAAACCCACGCATACAGTCAATATACTCTATTCTACCCCCCATTAACCTTTGTTTGCCATTCATCAATCACGTCTAAATATGTCACGGGTGTAAACTTTTTCTTTCACGTCATCGAGGCAGACATCGTAGCGGTTGGCGATGATAGCTTGGCTCTGCTGTTTAAAAGCAGCGAGATCGTTCATCACATGACTACCGAAGAAAGTGCTGCCATCTTCGAGAGTAGGCTCGTAGATTATAACTTCTGCGCCTTTTGCCTTGATGCGTTTCATCACGCCTTGTATTGACGATTGACGGAAGTTGTCGCTATTCGACTTCATGGTCAGACGGTAAACGCCGATGACGCACCGCCGCTCCTCCAACGGGTTGAAGTCGCCACGGTTGTAATAGTCGTAGTAACCGGCCATGCGTAACACACGGTCGGCAATAAAGTCCTTGCGGGTACGGTTGCTCTCTACGATGGCCTGTATCAGGTTTTCCGGCACGTCGGCATAATTAGCAAGCAACTGCTTGGTGTCCTTGGGCAGACAATAACCGCCGTAGCCGAAACTCGGGTTGTTGTAGAATGTGCCAATGCGTGGGTCAAGGCACACGCCGTTGATTATCGAGCGGGTATCAAGTCCTTTTATCTCGGCGTAGGTGTCAAGTTCGTTGAAGTAAGACACGCGCAAGGCGAGGTAGGTGTTGGCAAATAGTTTCACCGCCTCGGCTTCGGTCAAACCCATGAATAGCGTGTCGATGTTTTGCTTAATAGCTCCTTCCTGCAACAAGACAGCAAAAGTCTGCGCGGCTTCGACAAGTCGGGTGTCATTTTCGGGACGACCTACTATGATGCGGCTGGGATAAAGGTTGTCATACAACGCCTTACTTTCACGAAGGAACTCTGGCGAGAAAATGACATTTTCTGTATTCATCTTCTTGCGAATGCTTTCAGTATAGCCCACGGGAATGGTACTCTTTATCACCATGATGGCATTTGGATTGACACTTTTTACAAGTTCAATCACTTCTTCCACATGACTGGTATCGAAATAATTTTTCACCGGGTCGTAGTTGGTGGGCGCAGCTATCACCACAAAATCAGCGTCAGCGTATGCCATTGCCCCGTCCAATGTAGCCGTCAAGTTTAATGGCTTTTCAGCCAGATACTTTTCAATGTATTCGTCCTGTATAGGCGACTTACGCTGGTTGATCAGGTTCACCTTTTCTGGTATCACGTCCACCGCCGTCACTTGGTGGTGCTGTGCCAACAGCGTTGCAATCGAAAGTCCAACGTAACCTGTTCCAGCCACAGCTATCTTGATATCGGTAAATTGTTTCATTTGCTTACAATTATTATTATTCTAAATTCAATAATTCCTCAGAGATATTTTAACTATTCTTCGTTCTAATCATGGCGTTAAACGCCTGTGGGAATGTGGAATGTTCCCCGTCTGAGCAAAATTTATAGGCCTAATATGCCTTTTTTCTCGCGAAGCCATGTTTGAAGTTCTACAACATAATTATTCCAAAATGGCTCACTATGCAAATCCAATGTAAGGCGGTTATAGAAATTGGTTTCAGTATCACCGCTTTTTTCACAAACATCTTTTAGAAAACGATGTTTATCATCATTGTATGGAACTAATTCATTAGCATATGTAGATAGTTCTCCATTTGTCATTTTCAACTGTTCCCAAAGATATTGTTCTGGCTGTTTTCTATCTGGAAGTATGAATTGTTTTATATGAGAAAGTGCTCGTATTCGTCGTTGCTCTCTATAATCTTCTGTACCAGAATAACATTTTTTCATCTGTTTCATTCTGTCATCTTCGGATTGATATTTATCTCCATCCAATAATATAATACATTTTCCAGCATCAGCCTCTTGAATGTCAAGTCCGGCAGCTACAACAAAAGCATTTTCTATAGCACCATATTGATGGAAAGCTACATATCGCAACATTCCTTCATCAAGTACAACTTGTCTTGCGATGGCTTGAGCTAGATTATCTTCTACATACACTTCAAGTTGCTTCTTCAGACTTCCTGTAAGTCGTTCCAAACATTCTGGGGTAGTGTGATTGAGAACGAAAGACTTACTTCCATCAGGAGCGTTCCATATATGGCGAATATTAATTGTTTCTAATGTCGTTACCTCTTCCCTATGTGTTGTAAAAACAATCTGCATATGTTTATTATCTGCAACACGAACCATTTCTGCTATTAATTTCACTAAAGCAGAAGTATGCAATGTCAAATCAAGTTCATCTATAAGTAAAAGAGAATACGGAGGCATTGCATACAATATCTCAAGGATTTGAAATAGTTTTTGTTCACCTGCTCCCATTGAAAGAGAAGAATAGCCATTCCCATTATTGGTAGTGACTTTACTAAAAATCTTTTTACCACGATGGTTTTTGACATATTCGCTATAATTGATGTTCATTATTAGGGAAGCACTACTTATTATTCTTTGGGCTTGCTCAACAGCTTGGTCATCCACCATTATTAGGTTCGTAAGATTTGGAGCTATCTTTTCAATATCTGGAACGCAAGTGTCTATTCCTATATATACAACATCCCGATTGGGGCGTCTATCTGTTCTTGGTTTCCAACGGTCAGCCCCCTTTGAGTATTCTTGCTGAGAGGTATGGCCATTTATATTAAAAGTTGCTACCATTGAGCTGTTGTTCCAAGAAAAACCATTTACTCTCTTAAAGAATCTTGTAAAATAGTTTTTTTCACCTATATCTGTAATGGGATTGTATAGGCAAGCTAATGCGTGTAGTATAGTTGATTTGCCACAACCATTTTTCCCTAAAATTGCAGTTACAGATTTGTCAGAAAAACTTATTTCAAGATCCTTCAGTCCTTTTAATTCCTTGAAATATATACTGCTAATGGTTTGTTGTGTTACTGGCATAGGCGTATCTTTATTTGCAATAACTTTTTTAATACACTTATTTTATGCATGTCTGTACCAATGTACTCATACATTCCTTGCTTTTGGAGTAGCTTAGCTCGTTTTTGAGCCGCTTTGCCATATAGACTAAAGAACGAGAATTGGTTAAGTTGGAACAATATGTTCATAGATTTCAACTGTTGATAGTCACTTTCTCTCATATACAGATATCGTTCAGGATGAGCTAGTATCGGGAAATAGCCTTTTGATTTGATGCGGAGCAGGATATTCTGCAAGCCCATCGGTGGATTGAAATAAGAGGTTTCCACCAATAGATGCTTGCCCTCTTTGCCAATAGGCAACAGGTCGTTATTGTTCAACCGTTCCTCAAACAGATTGTCCAGCATGTTCTCAGAAGCAAGGTTCAATGCCACATTACCTTGGTAAGCGGCTTGCAATTCAGCGAAGCGTTCTCTCAGATGCTGCGTCGTATTTGGCATATCCTCCATGATATGTGGGGTAAGCCACACTTCCTTTACTCCCAGTTGTTCGTATTCTGTAAGAATTTGCAAGGCTTCGTCCATCGTCTGCACGCCGTCATCCACGCCGGGGAGGATATGGCAGTGCCAGTCGATGAAGTCACGGAAAAATCCGCTTTCTTCCAAAGTCTGTTTCTTGCGGAACGGCCACATTTGAATAACCTGTTTGAGGACTTATTTATTCTTTGCTGCTGCCGTAGTAACTTTTGTTTCCGTAACCGTACTGGTAGCCGTATTTGTATCCGTAGCGGTATCCATATCGACCGGTGCCGCCTTCCGTGCCGTTCAGCACGACAGCCATGTTCTTGAAACGCTTTTCATCGTACATGCGTTGCAGTTCGGGTAGCATATCGCGTTCCAACAGGCCAGCACGGACTACGAACAAGGTACGGTCGGCCAACTTTTCGATAATCTGCGTGTCGGCCACGATGTCGATGGGTGGACAATCGATGAAGACATAGTCGTATTCACCGCGCAGTCGTCTGACGAGCTCCTTGAAACGGATTTCACCCAATAATTCGGTAGGGTTAGGTGGCACGGTTCCGGAAGGCAATATGTACAATCCCGGAATCTCCGGTTTTTCCTGAATGAGCTTTTCCGCATCATCTTCCCGCTTGCCCAAGTAGTCGCTCAGTCCCTTGAACTGCTTACCCAAATAGGCCGATGCCGAACCATGCCTAAGGTCACCGTCAATGACTAGCACCCGTTTGCCTTTCAAGGCGAAAGCTGCCGCTGTATTCATTGTCAGGAACGTCTTGCCGCTGCCGGGATTGAACGAGGTGAATAGCGTGACACTTACTTGTTCACTGTCGTTGGCTTCCAGCATGAACTCCAAGTTGGTGCGCAATACACGAAACGCCTCGTTCACAATGTCGCGGTTCCCTTGCTTGATAATGATATTTTTTGTTTCCTTGGCTTCCGACTTTTTGCTGTCCGCAGCCATCGGCACTTCGCCCACAAACGGCAACGAGAGGTTCTCCAAGTCTTTACGTCCACGCACCTTGGTGTTCATGTTCTCGCGGATGAAGATGATGACCACGGGAATGAGTATGCCCAAGGCGATGGCCACCAGCAGTATGTTCTTCTTCACAGGGGCGGTCGGCACAAAGCTGCCGGTCGGCGGCGTGATAACTCGGGTATTATAGGCCGTGAATGCTTGCGACAATTCGTTCTCCTCACGTTTTTGGAGTAAGAATAGGTAAAGGGCTTCCTTCACTTTCTGCTGGCGTTCTACCGACAACAAGTATTTGCCCTGCGAAGGATTGGCGGCAATCCGTTCCGTGGTTTGTCGCTCACTCTGTTGCAAAGAACGCAACTGGGTGTTCAGCGTAGTGATGTGGTTGTCGATGGAGGTGATGATAGCATGGCGCATATTGTCCAGCGACTGGTCCATGTCCACCACCAACGGGTTCTTCTCGCTACTGTTGGCCACCAAGTCGTTGCGTCGCAACTGGGCAGTGTTGTAATTGGCTATCTGTGCCTCGATTCCGGGGTTATCTATGCCCGAATTGGCAGGGAGCAACTGGTTCTTGCTGGTGGCATTGGTCAGATAGTTGCGAATATACCGTGCCATTGACAATTGCGTGTTCAGGGCAAGGATTTGCGCGTTGGTTTCACTGCTCTGCGTCATGTACATGTTGGCCGCCGCCTGCACGTCGGGCAACAGGTGTTCGCTCTTGTAGGAAGAAATGTTCTCATCCACATTGCCCAACTCCTGTTCGATTACCCCCAAACGTTCGCTGATGAAAGCCGAAGTGCTCACTGCTATCTGATTCTTGTCCTTAATCCAGTTCTCATTATAGACGGCAATCACCGTGTTCAGCACGTCCTCCGCCCGTTGGATGCATACATCGTTGAACGTTAGGTTGATGATGCTGGACTTCTCATCGCTCAACGCCACCGAAAGGCGTGAGGCGTATGAGCTTGTGGCCGCTTGGTATCCTATGCGAGACACATAGACCGCCGGAGCATCATAGGCTATGGAATCATTCGTGGCTTTTACGCTTATCTTCCCAACAGGCGAATCCACGGTACTGTTCAGCTTGGCCGTGGCTTCCCCCTCGACTTCCTCGCCACCACAGGAAAAATCTGTCAGTTTCACTTGCCCTTTCCCATCAGACACGATAGTGAACGCTACGTTTTCATTGTCTTGCAAGTCGTTGAAAGAAACCGCATACGGGCAGGTGCTGCCATACAACGTCTTTTTGTAAAACCCGCCATCGGCATAATAGCTGATGTCAAGGTGCAGGCGTTTCACCACGTCGAACATCACCGAGGGCGACTGCAACGACTGTATCTCGTTATTCACATTGGTGCTGCTCTGGAAGATGTCAATGTCACCCAATACCCCGGCGGCATCACTCACTGAATTCCCTTTGGAATCCTCCTTGATGAGCAAGGAGGCAGAGCGGGTATATACAGGCGGGGTAGTCAGCAAGTAAAAGACTGCCACGCCGAGGGTTATCACCAAGGAGATGATGAACCAGTACCATTTGCCTAGGCACAGGTAAAAGAGGTCTTGGATTCGCAGGAAGTCATCTGTCTGTTTGGGCTTGGATGCCATATTGTTTTGAGTTGCCACGTTATATGATAATTAAGTGAGAAATGAATCAGTTGAAAATAAGTATGGCTACCGAAGTGAGCAGGGAAGCCAAAGATATCCAGAACGATGTGGACCGCACGTTGTTGCCATTCACAGTGGATTGACGGGCCTTTACTGCGTTGGGTTCCACATATACCACGTCGTTCTGTTGCAGGTAGTAGGCCGGGGACGAGTACACATGCTCGCCCGAGGTGAGATCCAACCCATAAACTCGTTGCATGTCGCCTTCCTGCCGGAGCACCATCACCTTGTAGCGGTTCCCGTAAATGGTCAAATCACCCGCCATACTCAATGCGTCCAATACGGTCAGTCGGTCACGGTCGATGCTGAAACGTCCGGGATTGTTCACTTCCCCCAGCACCGAGATGCACAGGTTGGCGAACTCCACGGTCACCACCGGGTCTTTCACCAAATTTTCCTTGACCAACTCGTTCTTGATATATGTGGCTATCTCCTCCCGTTTCATCCCTGCCACATATATTTTTCCAAGCACTGGAAAATCTATTTCGCCATTGGCATCTACCGTATAGGCGGAAACACCTTGACTGGACCCGGTCGAAGCTCCGCTGCCACGCATAGCCTGCCCCAGTTGTCGGGACATGATAGGCAGGTTGAACAGGTCTGTCAACTGTGGGTCTCGGCTGTTTACGATGATGGAAATCTTGTCCTCCGGACGGATAGTTATTGCTTTCACTTCCGGCAATTTGATTTCTGTTTCTCCGGGTTTCAAGTCTTGAAAATACACTACCTGTTTGGACGAACC
>CALUKG010000017.1 GCA_944321155.1 uncultured Bacteroidales bacterium
TCAAACCAAAATGTCAAAGAACTCTCGTTATTTGATGATATTTAAAACTAATGCGATTTTATCGCACCAGTAGTAAAGGTGGATTATAAACTGGTGCGTTTGGAAATTAGACGGATTTTATATATTGAAGGGTTTAAGGATTATATCAGGATTTATTTGGAGGATGATTCAAGGCCTCTTATGACACATATGACTTTGAAGGCTTTTGAGGCAATGTTGCCATCTGATAAGTTTATGCGTGTACATAAGTCATTCATTGTACATACAGATAAGATAAAGGAGGTTGAAAAAAACAAGATTATTTTTGGTAAGATACGGATTCCCGTATCAGATAGCTATAGAGACCTATTTCAAAGCTATATCGGTGCAAAGATACTAAGCGAGTAAAAGCGTCAATGTACTACAGCTAGTGTGAAAACACTTATGCGTGTATTGGCTGCTTCTTGAATGGCTCTGGCACATGCTTCTATGGTGGCACCGGTAGTCAATACGTCGTCAACGAGCAGAATATGTTTGTTTTCGAGGTGGTGCGATGGATTCAGACGGAAGATGCCGTCTGTATTGAGATGCCGTTCAAAGGTGGCTTTTTGTGTTTGTGTGGGGTTGTTCACTATTCTGCTGACGGAAAAGCTGTCATAAGGAATCCCAGATATTTCAGATAGTCCTTTTGCAATCCATTCAGATTGGTTATAGCCTCTTTTGTGTTGTTTTTTCTTGTGTAGAGGCACTGGAATGATTAGGTCTATACCTTCAAAGAAATGGCTCTTTTTTAAATCGGCAGCAGCATATTTTCCTAATACATATCCCGCCTCTTTGTAGCCGTGGTATTTTATTTGGTATAGTATTCGCTTGAATGGAGAGTTTTTGGAATAGTAGAAAAACGAAGTAGCTTTTTCCACGGGGATTTTGCCCCAAAAGCGTTGTTCCACTTCATTGTCTGCTATTAGATGTAGGTTAGTGCGAGGTAATTCATACAGACAACGTAGGCATAAGTAGGATTCTCCGTCTACCAATGGTTGCGAACAACAAATGCAATTGTTGGGAAAAAATAAATCCAGCAAATATGTAAAAATTTTCGGAATGGTCATTTTAGGCCAGGAAAAGGTGTTGGGCTGCTGTGATTATTTTAGGCAGGAAAATGATTGCTCCAATGATGGCGGCACCAATGGCGGTGACAAGAACAGCGCCAGCTGCCACATCTTTGGCTTTGCCTGCTAAAGGATGCATTTCGGGTGAACAAAGGTCAACAACGCTTTCTATGGCTGTGTTGATAAGTTCTGCCGCAATAACCAATGTTATGCAGCAAAGGCATATCAGCCATTCTGTCAAGGAAATGCGGAAGAGGAAGCCGCATAAGATGACTACTCCTGTTGCAAGGAAATGGAAACGCAAATGTCCTTCTGTTTTCCACGCTTGTGTAATGCCTGAGAAAGCGTTTCTGAAACTTTTAATCTGGCTTTTTATCATTTTGTTTCCAAATAATGGAGGATATTTTTTCTGTACTTTACTAAAAGTGCAATGCAAATGGCCAGTATATACCCTCCAATCAGACCTAATGCACAGCTCTTAAGACGGCTGTTGATTGCTTGGGGTTTAGCTGATAGATGAGTGGTGAAAATCATTGGCATCGTATCACGTACCAAATCTTGCTCCAATGTATATTTTCGATGCTGTAAAATGGCAATATCTTCATGAAACATCTGTTTTTCCTGTTCTCCAATCAATAGGGTGTTATATTTCAGATTCAACTGGGCAGAGACTGGGGCTTCCAAATAGGAGCGTTTGCTTAAACTGTCGAGATATGCCAATTGGTTCTTGTATGTCTCGATATTTTCTTTTAGATTCTTTCTGTATGTCACATTCCATTGTTGCATGAGGGGATGTGTATTGAAGTAGTGAAGCAACCCTTTTTCAACGGCGGGAATCTGGTCCACCCTTTTAGTACGGTATGTAAAATAAATATAATTGGGCATTCTTACATTCGTTGTATCGGAAAGGTCGTGATTTTGCTTATAGTCAATAAAATCGGGCGTGCTGTCATTCAAGCAGTCAATGACATACAAAGTTTGAAAGCGACGGATATTATGCGTTATGGAGTCAGGTAGATTACAGAGAGTTCCGAAACTTTGGTTCTCATATACATTTTTAGGCATGGCCCATTCCAAGGGTTTGGCTATTTCTTTAGTCAGGTAGGATGTGGGACCGTTGAGCATAGCCATTCCTTCAATTTTGTAGATTCTGTTGGATGGTTGTGAATAGAAGAAAGCGGCTACCAAGCCTAAAATTGTTATGGGGATGACTAACCAAAAATATTGATATGTCAACTGTAGGCAGTTACCCAGGCCTTTGAACAGGTTTTTGAATATCCGTCCCAACCAGTTGAAAAACATTCTAATCAAATCAAATAAATTCAGTTCTTTTCTTTCTTCCATTTCAGTAAATTCCTTAAGACATCAATAAGCATATGTAACTCAATTGAATTACATATGCTTATATAACGTAAATGAATAATTGTTTAGTACGTACTCTTAAAAGAAAATGAGTTGTACGATGATGTAAATCGGCAATAGAATGATCAAAGAGAATTTAATCATATATCCGAAGAAGCTTGGCATTTTGACACCGCTTTGCTCTGCAATGGCTTTTACCATAAAATTTGGACCATTGCCAATATAGGTCATGGCACCAAAGAATACAGCACCAATAGAGATGGCCTTCAGTAATATTTCTGGTATACTGGCTACGAAAGGTATGCCGTTATGTATGCCATCTACAATGCCAGCTTCTGTAGCTGCGATAGATTCAGGAAGTCCTGATGCAACACCATGGAAAGCTACAGCTGTAGGAGCATTATCGAGGAATGAGCTTAAAGCTCCAGTGCAATAATAAAAATGCCATGGCTCAGTTAATCCGAGTGATGCTGCATTTTGTGTCAGGTAGATCAATGCAGGTGTCATTGTCGTGAATATACCAAGGAACACAACGGCAACTTCAATAATCGGTCCCCAAGCAAAATGGTTGTCTTCGCGCACTTTCTTTTTGGTGGTGTACAAAGAGAGAAGGATAAGGCTAATCAAGATGATTTCGCGTAAATATTTAATCCAGATTGGCGCATCGGCGTCACCCATTCTATGGATGTATCCAGCGTTGACAAACGCAACAGCTACTACAATACCCAAAAGATAGAGCAAGTTGATTTTACCGGTAATACGTAATGGTTGTACTTCTCTGGTGTCGGCAGAAAGTTTGGTCCAATCCTCTTTCTTATAATAGTGGCTATCCATGATATAATAGATAACCAATAAAAGAATACCGGTTAGTGCCCATTCAGGTAAAAGGTGCAGGAACCAAGTAAATTCAGCTCCACGCAAGTAAAGCAGGAACAAGGGGGGATCACCGAGTGGGGTAAGAAGTCCACCGCAGTTGGCTACAAGTGCAATGAAAAACAATACTGTGTGGGCTGTGTACTTACGTTGTGAGTTGGTAGCTAAAACAGGTCTGATGAGTAACATGGCAGCACCAGTGGTTCCCATAATAGATGCCAACAACCATCCGAGGCCTAAAAAGCCAGTGTTGATGATAGGTTTTGCCTTGATGTCGCCACTCAGGTGTATGCCACCTGTAACGACAAACAGGGAGCAAAGCAGAATGATAAAAGGCAGATAATCATTCAGCAATTGGTGTTCTAGGTTGTGTTCCAACCCATTTACAATTAAGTAAATAGCTGTGGGCACACCTAAAATAAACGAGATAATGAGCTTATTGGTGTTTTTTTCCCACCAATGCTCAGCAACCAGTGGACCAATCGCAATGGTCAGCAACATGATTGCGAACGGAATCATTGCCCATGCAGGCATTAAAAATTGTTCCATACTTTACGTTGTTACTAAAGGTTTAATACATAACTATTTTTCAACGTTGCAAATGTACTAAAAAAATAAGGAAAACCCCTAATTTACATTGCATTTTTGGGGTCTTCCTTGTTTTTTATGAAATAAATTTCCTTTTTGTGGGGTAATACTTATTTTTTCTGTGCCTCAATCCATTTGCGCGCATTGACAAATGCTTCCAGCCATGGAGTGATTTGGTCAGTATTTTTCCTGTCGGACGGGTAGTAGCCCCATTGCCATGGGAAGATAGCGCGTTCCAAGTGGGGCATCATGGCTAAATGGCGGCCGTCGGCAGAGCAGATACCCGCAACGTTATAGTCAGAGCCGTTAGGGTTGGCAGGATAACCTTCGTAGGCATATTTGGCTACGATATGATATTCGTTTTCTGCTTTGGGCAGATGGAATTTTCCTTCTCCGTGCGCCACCCAAATACCCAGTCGGCTGCCGGCTAAAGAACCGAACATTACAGAATGGTTTTCAGGAATATCCAGTCCGACAAAGTTGGATTCAAACTTGTGTGAATTGTTGTGGAGCATACGTGGCTTTTCCGTGTGTTCCGGTGTCAGCAAGCCCAATTCCACCATTAACTGGCAACCGTTGCAGATACCGAGCGACAAAGTGTCATTGCGTTTATAGAAATTGTCAAGAGCTCTTTTCGCTTTTTCATTATAGAGGAAACCGCCTGCCCAACCTTTGGCTGAACCGAGAACGTCGGAGTTGGAAAATCCACCACAGAAAACAATCATGTTGACATCGTCCAAGGTCTCTCTGCCTGATGCAAGGTCAGTCATGTGTACATCTTTCACATCAAAGCCTGCTAAATAGAGAGAATAAGCCATTTCCCGTTCTCCGTTAGTTCCTTTCTCACGGATGATGGCTGCTTTTATGCCGCTAGGCTGACGGTCGGCAGACAAGCCGAATTGTGACAGCTTGCCGCTGAATTTTGGTGCAAATGCATAGTTGAGCGGTTGGCGTTTGTAGTTGGCATAGCGTTGTGCCGCACATTTTTCTCCGCTTTGCAGACGGTCAAGCAGATAAGAGGTTTTGTACCACAAATCGCGTAGGCGGTCAATGTCAAACAGGTGGCTTTTGCCGTCCTTGCTTACTTTCACATAATGTTCCTGTACAGGAATAGCTATGCGGCAGAATCCGATTCCTTGTTCCTGCAAGGTCTTTTCAAAATGTTTAGGGTCTTTCACCTGTAGGAGAATACCCGGATTTTCAGCAAATAATATGTTGACCAAACCGTTTTTGCCAAATTGATCTAAAGTAACGTCCAAACCGCCTTTGGTGTTGGCAAAGCACATTTCCAAAAGGGCAGTGAGAAGACCACCGGCTGAGATGTCGTGTCCGGCAACAACCTGTCCTTCTTCAATCAGCTGTTGAACGGTATTGAACGCATCTGCAAAATATTCGCTGTCGGTAACAGTCGGACATTCCTCGCCAATGCTGTTGAGAGATTGCATCAGTGCCGAGCCGCCCAATTTGAACGCATCAAACGAGAAGTCAATGTGATAAATAGGATATGCCGGGTTGTTGACCACAACAGGGCTGACAATTTTTTTAATGTCGCTTACTTCGCCTGCAGCGGAAATAATCACAGTGCCAGGAGCAAATACTTTTTTCTGTCCGTATTTTTGGGTCATGGACAAGCTGTCTTTGCCGGTCGGGATGTTGATGCCCAGTTCGCATGCAAACTTGCTACATGCTTCAACTGCTTTGTAGAGGCGGGCATCTTCTCCTTCATTTTTGCAAGGCCACATCCAGTTGGCTGAGAGAGATATGCTTGTAATGCCGTTTTTCAATGGTGCAAAAACGATGTTGGTCAAGCTTTCTGCAATGGCTAATACAGAGCCGGCAGCTGGGTCAATCATGGCTGCTTGTGGTGCGTGACCAATGGAAGTGGCAATGCCTGATGTTCCTCTGTAGTCCAATGCAACGGCTCCCAAGTCGCTCAAAGGCAGCTGCAGTTCGCCTTGGCATTGTTGGCGTGCGATTTTGCCTGTAACGGAACGGTCCACCTTGTTGGTGAGCCAGTCCTTGCAGGCAACGGCTTCCAGTTGGAGTACATTTTCAATGTATTCCTGAAGTTTCTCGTCTGTAGTTTCCTCCTGGCGGTAATGTTCTTCAACGGTTTTATCGTGCATGTATGTCTTGGGGGCTTTTCCGAAGAAGTCTTCCAATGCCATATCGATAGGCTTTTCACCGTTTTCACGTTCAAATACGAAACGCATGTCATTGGTCGTTTCACCAACAGAGTACATCGGTGAACGCTCTCTGTCGGCAATACGACGAATATAGTCTTGTGTTTCTTCGGGAACAAGCAGTCCCATTCTTTCCTGACTTTCATTTCCAATAATTTCTTTGGCAGAAAGGGTGGGGTCGCCCACGGGCAATTTGTCGAGGTCAATATGTCCACCGGTTGCTTCTACCAATTCAGAGAGGCAATTCAAGTGTCCGCCTGCTCCGTGGTCGTGAATGGAAACAATCGGGTTTTCGTCTGATTCTGCCAAAGCTCTGATAACGTTGGCCACGCGTTTTTGCATTTCGGGGTTGGCTCGTTGCACGGCATTCAATTCGATACCGCTGCTATATTGTCCTGTTTCTACGCTGGACACAGCGCCACCGCCCATACCGATGCGGTAGTTGTCGCCACCCAATACTACGACTTTTTCGCCGGGTTGCGGTTCGCCTTTGATGGCGTCGCGTTGGTTGGCATAACCTACACCACCTGCCAACATGATAACTTTGTCGTAAGCGAACTTCTTGTTGTTTTCTTCATGCTCGAATGTGAGCAGTGAACCGCAGATAAGTGGTTGTCCGAATTTGTTTCCGAAATCAGAAGCACCGTTCGATGCCTTGATCAGAATTTGTTCCGGTGTTTGGTAGAGCCATTTGCGTTCTGCCAATTTGGTTTCCCAAGGAGCCTGTTGTTTGTTGCGTGGATAGCTGGTCATATAGACGGCTGTCCCGGCAATAGGCAACGAGGCTTTACCGCCGCCCAGACGGTCGCGTATTTCACCGCCAGTACCGGTAGCAGCACCATTGAACGGTTCTACGGTTGTTGGGAAGTTATGTGTTTCGGCCTTTAAAGAAATGACCGATTTGATTTGTTTGGTTTGGAAATAATCCGGTTTGTCAGCAGAAGCAGGTGCAAACTGCTCAATCATTGGACCGTCATTGAAAGCTACATTGTCTTTATAGGCAGAAATCAATGAGTTGGGATTGGTTTCAGAGGTGCGTTTGATGAGTTTGAACAGGCTCAATTCCTTTTCTTCTCCATCGACAACGAATATTCCGTTGAATATTTTGTGGCGGCAGTGTTCGGAGTTGACTTGTGAGAAACCGAAGACTTCACTGTCGGTCAGTTTTCTGCCGTAACGCTCGCTTACCTGATTCAGGTAGTCAATCTCGTCCTTGCTCAGTGCCAGTCCTTCCTGCTCGTTGTAGGCTGCAACATCATCAATATAGACAATCGGTTCCGGTTGCTTGGTGATGGTAAATGTGTCTTGGTTCAGACCGTTGTATTCCCTTTGGAGCATAGGGTCAATTTGGATATTGTTTTGCTCCATGGGCAAAAATTCTTCGATGCGTTGAATGTTTTGGATGCCCATGTTTTGGGTTATTTCAACCGCATTTGTACTCCATGGGGTAATCATTTCCCTGCGCGGACCTGCAAATTTTCCACTTAAACTGTCTTGTTCGTGTAAAGTGGCATTACCGAATAGCCAGCAGAGTTTGTTAATGTCTTCCGTTGTGAAGGCTTCGGAATGTCCTACTGCGATAATGCTGTTTTCTTGGGTCTTAAAGAAGGATAGCATACTGTTTCTATTAAGAAGTTATTTATGTTTTTAGTCGAGTTTCAATACCGCCAGGAATGCTTTCTGAGGTACTTCCACACTACCAATCTGTTTCATACGTTTTTTACCGGCTTTCTGTTTTTCCAGCAGTTTTCTCTTACGGCTGATGTCGCCGCCGTAACATTTGGCCGTAACATCCTTGCGTACTGCCTTGATGGTTTCGCGGGCAATGATTTTGGCGCCGATGGCCGCCTGGATGGCAATGTCAAACTGTTGGCGTGGTATCAGCTCTTTCAGCTTTTCGCACATGCGTCGTCCGAGCGAAACCGAATTGTCAATGTGGATGAGCGACGAAAGGGCATCGACCGACTCGCCGTTCAACAATATATCCAGCTTGATAAGTTTGGACGGTCTGAAATCGTGCATGTGGTAATCAAATGATGCATAACCTTTGGATATACTCTTCAGTTTGTCGTAGAAGTCAAACACGATTTCACCTAAAGGCATGTCAAAAATGATTTCCATACGGTTGCCGGAAATGTATTCCTGCTTGACCAATTCGCCGCGCTTGCCGAGACAAAGCGTCATGATTTGTCCGATATAGTCGCTAGGGGTAATGACAGAAGCACGGATATAGGGCTCTTCTATACGGTCAATAAGGGTAATTTCGGGTAAACCGGAAGGGTTGTGCACTTCCAGGCAGTCTCCTTTCTTGGTATATACCTTGTAAGAAACGTTTGGAACGGTGGTGATAACGTTCATGTTGAACTCACGATCCAGACGTTCCTGTACGATTTCCATGTGAAGCATTCCCAAAAATCCGCAACGGAAGCCGAAACCGAGTGCTACGGACGACTCCGGTTCAAAAGTCAGGGATGCGTCATTCAGCTGCAGTTTTTCCAATGAAGCACGTAAGTCTTCAAATTCATCCGTTTCGATGGGATAAACGCCGGCAAATACCATGGGTTTTACCTCCTCGAAACCTTCGATGGCTTTTTCGCAGGGACGTTTCACATGGGTAATGGTATCGCCCACCTTGACTTCCTTGGATATTTTAATGCCGGATATGATGTAACCCACATTTCCTGCAGAAAGAGAGTCTTTGGGGCACATGTCCAGACGCAGAATGCCGATTTCATCAGCATCATATTCCTTGCCGGTAGCCACAAACTTTACCAAATCGTTGGTGTGGATGGTGCCGTTTACTATTTTGAAATAGGCAATGATGCCTCGGAAGGGATTGAATACAGAGTCAAAAATCAGGCATTGCAGTGGAGCATCCGGGTCGCCTTTAGGAGCAGGAATGCGTTCCACAATAGCTTGTAGTATTTCTTCCACTCCCATGCCGGTCTTGCCGCTGGCTCTTATTATCTCTTCACGTTTGCATCCCAATAGCTCAATAATCTGGTCTTCCACTTCTTCCGGCATGGCGCTGTCCACATCCATCTTGTTCATCACCGGAATGATTTCCAAATCATGCTCTATAGCCATGTACAAGTTGGAAATGGTTTGGGCTTGGATGCCTTGGGTAGCATCAACAATGAGCAATGCGCCTTCACATGCGGCAATGGAGCGGGATACTTCATAGGAGAAGTCCACGTGTCCCGGAGTGTCAATCAAGTTCAGTATGTAGTCTTCGTTGTTGTGACGGTAGTTCATTTGGATAGCGTGACTTTTAATCGTAATGCCACGCTCTCTTTCCAAATCCATATTGTCGAGTACTTGTGCCTGCAGGTCTTTGGCCTCAAGTGTTTTGGTGGTTTCTAGCAATCGGTCGGCCAAGGTGCTTTTGCCATGGTCGATATGTGCTATTATGCAAAAGTTTCTTATGTTGTTCATTGAAAAACGCGTTTCTGTACCGGAAAAAAGATGTGCAAAGGTAGTCAAAAAAAACACATTCCCAAAGTGCAGACATAGTGCTTTGGGAATGTAAGGATTGTAGGTTTGGGCTGGTTGGCAGGAGTGGGTGGAAAGTACCTTTTCAGCGTGGCAGTTTTCCGAGTTCACCACTGCCGCACAGCAGGGCTTTCTTGCCTACTGGCGTAAAAACAGAACCTATCTTCATACCTTAAAATTTTGTCGGCAAAGGTAAGGAAAATGCCGCGAATAGAGTTCTGTAATCCGATTGCTTTGTCCGAAAAACAAATTTGCAAAATATTGTATGCGTATTTTGAGAGTGCGAAGCTTGTTTAATCTCCGTATTGGCTCTATATGGTCATTAAGAGGTAATGTGGGCTCGTTTAAAACAGCACTTTGCAGTTTGAGTCTGCGCATCGTATTACATATACGCCTGTGGGTTGATTGATGACAGTGTCGTTTCCGCTATACACCAGGCGTCCCTGCATATCATAGAGGCTTACGTACAAACCCTGCGGATTGTGCAGTTGACCCCCGTTTATGATGATGTTCTCGGGCAAGGTTGGCGTTTGTAGACCGGTAGTGCCTATGGCTTGCAGGTGGATGAATTCGCTCCAGGTATCTGCTGTCTGGTATGCGGCCAAAGCTGAAGCAGGAACATACACCGGGATTTCACGGCTCACCGCTTCAAAAGCAAAATCTCCTGCGGTGGGTGGCACAATGCCCAATGCTGTCATTTCCGTGAGCGCACTGCAATGGCCAAACGCATATTCTCCGATACTGGTCACGCTTTCGGGAATAGTCATTTTCGTGAGTCTGTTCATGCCATAGCAGCTGTAAGCCGGAATATGTACCACCTGTTCGCCCCAAATAAAGTGAGTGACAGACGTATTGTAAAAAGGAGGATAAAAGCTGCCGGAGCTGTTGTTTGCAATGTCCCCGCAATTGACGGCATTCCAGTTTACCTGTGTAAGTGCGGTACAGTGGGCAAAGGCCATGTCGCCCATACTGGTCACGCTCTCGGGTATGCTCACCTTCGTGAGTCTGTTCATTTTGTAGCAGACAAAGGCAGGAATATGTTCCACCTGTTCACCCCATGTGAAGTCAGTAATAGGACTATTGTAAAAAGGGGGATAGGTTATGGTAGAGCTGTCATATACAAAGTTCCCGCAATGTATGGCGTTCCAAGTCACCCGTGTGAGTGCGGAACAGTTGGCAAAGGCCCGGTCTCCAATGCTGGTCACACTTTCGGGAATGGTCACTTCCGTGAGGGCGGTGCACTTGTAGAACGCTTCCTTTCCTATGCTGGTCACCGTATTGGGAATGGTAATGGAAGATATCTTGCATCGCAGGAACGCCCAGACGGGTATGGCCGTAAGTTGCGAAGGCAAATCAACCTGCAACAGGGTGGTATTTACGGCAAAGACTTCATCGGGCAGTGTGGTGTTTGTAATGCCTGAAATGTCCAAGGCATACAAACGTGTCATGTCGTTGTTGATAAGGTTGAAATCCGTCTCGTTGAGCGTGCCGGTAATGGTCAGTTTGGTAATTATCGACGGGCTGTGGCCGTCCAGGGCAGCCTCCAGTCCTCCTGGTGTTTCCACATGTACGGTCAGTTCCCATTCTTCTATGTAGGTATAGCTGTTGCCCCATGCACTGGTATAGGCTGCCAATGTACCGGCGGGAATATACACAGTGGTGATGCCGGAATTTCTAAAGCAATTGCTTCCCAAAACAGGTGGTGTTGCCGTTCCGCAATGCAGCGTAAGTAGGCTGGAGGAGCCGTAAAATGCTTCTGTACCCAAGTGTGTAACACTGGTGGGTATGGTATAGGCCGATTCAATTTTGCCGGCAGGATATTGTATCAGTGTGGTCTTGTTTTGGTTGAACAATATGCCGTCTTCGGTGCAATAGGCCGTGTTTCCGCTTGCCACATTGAAGTGGGTGAGCGACTCACAGTTGGCAAGCGCCCCGGCCCCCATGCTGGCCAGTCCGTTGCCGATGTTTACTTCCGTAAGGGAGGAACAGCTTTTGAATGCGTTGCTTTCAATGCGCGTTACATTGTCGGGAATGGTCATTTCCGTGAGGGAGGAACAGATGTAGAAAGCATATTCTCCAATGGTGGTCACGCCGCTACCTATGGTCACTTGTGCAAGTGCGGAGCAGTTTTGGAAGGTTCCATAACCAATGGCAGTCACCCCGTCGGGAATAGTGATGTGTGTGAGGGCGGCACATTCGTTGAACGCCCAGTTCCCTATGTCGGTCACGCTCCCGGGAATGTTTACCTGCGCAAGTGCGGAGCATTCGCGGAAAGCACTCTCTCCTATGCTTGTAACGCTGTTAGGAAGGGTCACCTGCGTGAGTGCGGAGCATTTGCGAAAGGCATATTCTCCAATGCCGGTTACACTATATTCCACTTCGTTGTAGGTTACAGTAGCAGGAATGCCCAGCACGCCGGAAAGGGAGCTGTAATTGCTGCCGGAGGATTTTACTTCATAGGTTACCTCTACCGTCTGGGCGGTTTCGTCGGTAATGTTGAAATACAGGCCTGCGCTCTGAAAGCGTTGTGCCCACACGCCCACTACCGTGAGCAGGACAAGAGTGATGGTAAAAACGGTTCTCCTCATATCGATTGTCGTTATTGTCTTCATGTTCAGTCATATCTTGTTTGTTCATAAGGCCTCAAAAATACGACTTTTTTGCTAAATAATTTGTAGCAGAAAGAGAACTTTTGGTCGGGGCTTGGTTTTTCACGCACTTGTGTCGCTTATGGCTTGCAGGTTGGTAAATTCTTTCCAGCCCTCGGCTGCCCGATAGGCTTCCAATGCTGTGGCCGGCACATATACGGGTATGCCGCGGTTCACTTTGTTGAAAACGCCCTTTTCGAGCATGGGGGGCACGGGTGCCAGCACGGTCAGTTGCCGGAGTGCCGTGCAGCCGGAAAAGGCGAATCTGCCTATGTGTGTCACGCGACTGCCTATGCACACCTGCGTAAGGGCGGCAACATGGCCGAATGCCTCCATATCAATCCTCGTAACGCTCTCGGGCAGAATGTAGGCCGTTTCCGCCTTTCCGGCGGGATAGCGCAACAATGTGGTCTGGCCTTTGTTAAACAATATGCCATCCACAGAGCAGAAAGCCGTGTTGCCGTTGTCCACATGGATATGTGTGAGGGCGTAGCAATAGGTAAACAGCTGCTCCTCTATATGAGTTACGCTGTGGGGTATGTCCACTTGCCGGAGGGAAATGCATTTGTAAAATGCGGCGTTTTCAATGCTGGTCACGCTGGCGGGAATGCTCACTTCCGTAAGGTCGGGACAGAAAGCGAGCGCGGTTTTCCCGATGATGGTCAGGGTATAGGTCGTGCCCTCGATATTGATGGTATCGGCCATATCCAGCTTGCCTGCCGGTTCGATCTCATAACCGGCAAGCCTTGCCGTTTTGGCTTTCGTGTCCGTAATTTCATATTTCAGGCCATAGACGGTGCATAGGATGGTTTGCAGGTCGAAATGAAACCAGATGTCGGTATGCTCGTAGCTATTCTCATAGGCAGCTATGGCTTCGGCAAACACATACACGGATATTCTGGGGCAGCCCCTGAACGCATCCGTTTTTATGGCGGGTGGCACAATGGCCCGTATGGTCATTTCCGTGAGGGCTGTGCAGTTCTTGAAACAGTCGCTCTCTATATTGGTCACGTTTTGGGGTATATCGACTTTTGTGAGTGCGGAGCATCCTTCGAAGCAGTTGAACTGGACTTTTGTCAGGCTTTCGGGTAGGTTTACCTGCGTGAGTGCGGTGCAATGGGCAAACGCATAGCTTCCTATGTTGTTCACTGCGTTGGGCAGTGTCAGTTGTGTGAGTGCTGTGCAACCGGTAAACGCATTGCTGCCGATAAAGGTCAGGCTTTCGGGTAGGTTTACCTGCGTGAGTGCGGTGCAGTTGTGAAAGCTATGGCCTTCAATCCTTGTTATGCCGTTGCATATATTCACCTGTGTGAGCGCGGAGCAGCCATAGAACACCCTGGTTCCCGTGCTTTTCACCGTGTTGGGCAGGGTTACTTGTGCCAGCCGGTTGCAGCCTTCGAAGGCCGAGTTGCCAATCTCCCTTACGCTGGCGGGTGGAGTATAGGCCGTGTCCGGCTTGCCGGCGGGATAGCATAACAATATGGTTTTGTCTTTGTTGAACCCAAATCGGTCGTTAGAATATCCAATTTTCGTGGTCTTGATTGTAAGGCATTGAAAATGAATATATTGTAATCTTGATTTTCTAATGGCGGTCATTAGAAAAATGAGATTTTAAATCATTGTTTATCAGCGCATTACAATCAAGACCACAAATAATCAGCCTCTAATGACCGATTTGGGTTGAACAATATGCCGTCTTCCGAAGAAAAGGCTGTATTTTCGCTTTCCACATAGATGTGCGTGAGTGCGGGGCACTGGTCGAAAGCCCTGGTTTCGATGTGTATCACGCTGCGGGGGATGGTAACTTGCGTGAGGGCGTTGCACCCGGCAAATGCCTGTTCGCCGATGCTTGTCACGGTGTATGTGCGGCCGTTGTGCGTAACGGTGGCAGGAATGTCCAGTGCACCTGTTGGGGCGGTTTCGTAGTAGGTCAGCAGCACGGTGTTGGCCGTCGGGTCTATCTGCATGTAGGTCAGGTTATCGACGGTAATAAATGTTTGTGTCCATGCGCTTGCTGATGCCAGCAGGGCAAATATCCATGTGAATAAGGCTTTTTTCATCTTGTCCGTTTTTGTTGGAGGAAGGACCTCCCGCCACCACTGCCCCCATTCTATTCATCCCTTTGGGGTGGCGGGTGTCCTTTCCGAATGGTTTTAGAACACTATCTTGCAGCTTGCGCCTGCGCAACGCACTACATATACGCCTGCGGGCTGGCTCAGGGTGGCGGCGGTGCCGCTATACACCTGGCGTCCCTGCATGTCGTAGAGGGTCAGGTGCAGCCCTTGCGGGTTGTGCAGCATGCCGCCCTGCATGCGTATGCTCTCCGGCATAACTGCCGCCGGCAGGCCGGTAGTGCTTATGGCTTGCAGATTGAATCCATTCCAAACGGCTGCTGCCTGGTAGGTTGCCAGCGATGTGGCGGGCACATATACGGGAATGGTGCGGCTGACGCTATTGAATGCCATACTGCCCACTGTCGGCGGAGTGGTGGCAAGCACGGTCATTTCCGTAAGTGCCGTGCAGCCGTCGAACGCCCATTCTCCAATGCTTGTCACGCTGGCGGGTATGGTTACTTGCGTGAGTGCATCGCAGTAGGCGAACGCATTCTCTCCTATGACGGTCACGCTACTTGGAATGGTATATTCGAGTTGCGGCTTTCCGGCAGGATAGCATATCAATGTGGTCTTGTCCTTATTGAACAGGATGCCGTTTTCAGAGCAGTAGGCGGTGTTGCCGCTGGCTACATTGATTTGAGTGAGTGCTGTGCATGCGTCGAACACCCAATTGCCAATGTTAATTGCGCTGGCGGGGATGTTCACTGCCGTGAGGGAGGAGCAGTATCCGAATGCGTAATTTCCGATGGTAGCTACTCCCTCGGGTATGGTCACTGCCGTGAGGGAGGAGCAACTGCGGAACGCATAGCTGCCGATGCTGGTCACTCCATCGGGGATGGTCACTGCCGTGAGGGAGGAGCAATTGAGGAACGCATCGCTGCCGATGCTGGTCACGCTGTATTCCGTGCTTTCGTTGGTTACGGTGGCGGGAATGGTGAGCTCGCCTGTCGGCTTGGTCACATAGCGGGTGAGTGTTACGGTTTTGGCTGTGGCGTCGGTAACCTTGTATTTCAGGTTATCAAACGTAAATTCCTGTGCCCATGCGCCTGTGGCGGCCAAGAGGGCAATGATAAAGGTAAGTAAAGTCTGTTTCATAATCTATTCTATTATAAAAGTTGTTAATTTTTTTGCTATGTGAATAAACTTATGATTGGCAGCCAATACATTGCCAATCATAAGTTTATTAAATGATATATCAGAACACTGCTTTTATTGTGGCCTCTCCGCAGCGCACTATATATATGCCGGTCGGCAGTGTCAAATTAGTGGCGTTGCCTCTGTAGACTTCGCGCCCCGACATATAAAAGATTCTCACTTCAAGGGCTTGCGGATTGTGGAGCATTCCATCATATACAGCTATGCTCTCCGGCATAACTGCCGCTGGCAGGCCGGTAGTGCTTATGGCTTGCAGATTGAATTCATTCCAAACGGCTGCTGTCAGATAGCCGGTGAATGCTGACGCAGGCACATACACAGGTATGTTACGGTTGACGTTATAAAATACGTTGCCTTCTACCACGGGCGGTGTGGTGGCGAGCACGGTCATTTGCGCGAGTGCGCTACATTCGCTGAACGCATTGTAGTTGATGTTTGTCACACCCTCGTGGAGGGTTATTGCCATGAGGGAGGTGCAACTATAGAATGCCCCTGATTCAATGCTTGTCACGCCTTCAGGAATGTTTATTTCCGTGAGGGCGGTGCAACTATAGAACGCCTCTGCTCCAATGCTTGTCACGCCTTCAGGAATGTTCATTTCCGTGAGGGCGGTGCAACTATAGAACGCCCCTGCTCCAATGCTTGTCAGTCCGTTAGGCAGGGTTATTTGCGTGAGGGCGGTGCAACTGAAAAATGCTCTTTCTTCAATGGCCGTCACACTCTCGGGTACGACATAGTCGGTTTCCGGCTTGCCGGCAGGATATTGCAGCAGCGTGGTTTTGTTCTTGTTGAACAACACGCCGTCTTCGGAGCTATAGGTGGTGTTGCCTTCGTCCACATTGATGTGCGTGAGGGCGGTACATTTGGCAAACGCACCGTTTCCGATGCTGTTCACGTTTTCGGATATGTTGAATTGCGTGAGTGACGTACAGCCGTAGAACGCATCTCCTCCAATGCTTGTCAGGCCGCTGCCCAAGGTCACTGTTGTAAGGGCGCTGCATTCGCGGAAGGCATTGAAATCGATGGTGGTCACGCCGTTGCCGATATTCACTTCCGTAAGTTCTGAGCAGTAACTGAACGCCGACATGCCGATGTATGTCAGGCTTGCGGGCAGGGTCACTTTTGTGATGGTGGAACAGAAGGTGAGCGCATTGCTTGAAATGCTGGTCACACTGTATGCCGTGCCTTCATATTCCACGGTGGCGGGTATGTTCACTTCTCCTGCCAATCCGGTTTCATAGCCGTTCAGTTCCACTGTGTTTTCGTCTGTTACGATGTATTTCAGATAATCGACAGTGAATGCCGGTTCCAGTGCTTGCAGGTCAAATTCTCTCCAGATGTTCATCCCCTGATAATTCGTCAAGGACGTTGTGCGTACATATACGGGAATGCTGCGGTTGACATTCTCAAACGTATTTTCTCCCAAATAAGGCGGTAAGTTGGCAAGTACGGTCATTTCCGTAAGGGCGGTACAGTTGCTGAAGGCATAGTTTCCAATGTTTCTCACATTGGCGGGTATGGTGATTTCCGTGAGGGCGGAACAACCGGAAAATGTATAGTCTTCAATCTGTGTCACCTGGTCGGGTATCGTGATTTGCTCAAGACTGGTGCAGTTCATGAATGCCTCCATTCCGATGCTTCTTAGGCCTTCGGGGATGTTGATTTGTGTGAGCAAGGTGCAACCGGAGAACGCAGCCACACCAATGTTTCTTACATTTTCGTGCAGGTTGACTTGGGTGAGTGCGCTACATTGGGCAAAGACCGACTTTTCTATGTTCGTGACGTTGCCGGGCAGGGTGATTTGCGTGAGGGCGCTACAGGAATAGAAAGCACTCTCTCCAATTCTTGTCAGGCTTTCGGGCAGGGTGATTTGTGTGAGTGAGGCGCAATCGTAGAATGCCGCTTGTTCAATGCTTGTTATGGTATTGGGAAGGTTCACTTGCGTCAGGGAAGAACAGTCGAAGAATAGATCTGCCGCAACGCTTGTCAGGCTTTCGGGCAAGGTTACTTGCGTAAGGGCGGTGTTTTGGAATACACCTCTGCCCATGCTTGTCACATGGTTGGGAATGTTTACCTGTGCGAGGGAAGTACAGGTGCTGAACACCATTTCTTCAATGGTTGTCAGACTTTCGGGCAGACTTACCTGTTCAAGTGCTTCGCAGCCGTAAAATGACCATGCTCCGAGGGTGGTCACGCCTTCGGGTAGGGTCACTTGTGTGAGGGCGTTGCAAAATTTGAACGCCTCGTATCCGATGCTTGTCACGTTGTAGGCTGTGCCTTCGTGGGTTACAGTGGCGGGAATGGTGAATACGCCCGTCGGTTGGGTTACATAGCCGGTCAGTTCCACTGTGGTTGCGTCGGTAACCGTGTATTTCAGGTTGTCGGCGGTAAATTCCTGTGCCCATGCGCCTGTGGCGGCCAAGAGGGCAACAATGAGTGTAAATAATGTCTTTTTCATATCGATTTCATTTTAATGGTTGGTTGCTGCTATTGTTTTGTATGGTAAAGGACCTCCCGCCACCGCTGCCCCATTCTGTTCATCCCTTTGGGGTGGCGGGTGTCCTTGCCAGATGGTTTTTAGAACACCACCTTGCCACTTGCGCCCTTGCAGCGCACTACATACACGCCTGCGGGCTGGCTTACGGTGGCGTCGTTGCCGCTATATACTTGGCGTCCCTGCATGTCGTAGAGGGTCAGGTGCAACCCTTGCGGGTTGTGCAGCGTGCCGTCTTGCATACGGATGCTCTCCGGCATGGACGGTGTTTGCAAGCCGGTTTGCAGAGCCTGCAGGTTGCTGAATTCCTTCCACACGTCTGCTTCCTTGTAGTCGTCCAGACTCTCGGCGGGTACATATACGGGTATTCTGTAGTTGACATTGTTAAACACATAGTGTGACGCTACTGTCGGTGGCACGGTGGCAAGGACGGTCATTTGCGTGAGTGCGGTGCAGTCATAGAACGCATAGTATTCAATGGCTGTCAGGCTTTCGGGCAGGGTAATTTGCGTAAAGATAGCATAGGCGAAGGCATTTTCTCCAATGGTAGTCACACCGTCGGGAACGGTATAGTCGGTTTCCGTCTTGCCGGCAGGATAACATATCAGTGTGGTTTTGTTCTTGTTGAACAGGACACCGTTTTCAGAGCTGTAAACAGTGTTTGCGGCATCCACATTGATTTGTGTGAGTGAGGTGCAGTTCTCGAATACAAGATTTTCGATACTGGTCACGCTGGCGGGTATTGTTACCGCTGTGAGAGCGGTACAGCCATAGAACGCACTATATCCAATGCTGGTCATGCCGGCGGGTATTGTTATTGCCTCGAGTGCCTTGCAGCCGTAGAAGGCCTTTTCTTCAATGCTTGTCATACTATTGGGAATAGTCACTGCTGTAAGTGCGGTGCAGCCGTAGAAGGCATTCTGTCCGATGTTTGTCACCCCTTCGGGGATGGTTATGGTTGTGATTGCTTCGCATTCTTCAAACGCTCTCTTTCCGATGCTTGTCACGGTGTATGTTTTGCTTGCGTAGGTTATGGTGGCGGGAATGTCCACTTCTCCAGCCAGTCCGCTTTCGTAGCCGGTAACTTCCGCTGTGTTGGCGACAACGTCGGTAACCGTGTATATCAGCTTATCGATAGTAAAGGTATCAGAACCTATGGCTAACAGGTTGGTGAAGTTTTTCCAGATGTTGGCTGCCTGATAGGCTGCCACTGCTTCAAGGGGTACAAATACAGTTATTTCGCTGTTTACGTTGCTAAATGCGTTGACGTTATCTACTGTCGGTGGCACGGTGGCAAGTACGGTCATATGCGTGAGTGCGGTGCAATAGAAGAACGCATAGTTGCCAATGTATGTCAGACCCTCGGGCAGGGTTATTTGCGTAAGGTTGGAGCAGAAGGCGAATGCCATTTCTCCGATAACTGTTACGCTGGCGGGAACAGTATAGTCAGTTCCCGTTTTAGCGGCAGGATAACATATCAATGTGGTTTTGTCCTTGTTGAAGAGGATGCCGTTTTCGGAGCAATAGGCAGTGTTAGCGGCATCCACATTGATTTGCGTGAGTGCGATACAATTCCCGAATACAAGATTTCCGATGCTGGTCACGCTGGCGGGTATTGTTACCGCTGTGAGAGCGGAGCAATATTGGAACGCGGAATTTCCAATGCTTGTCAGGCTGTTGGGCAGGGTTATTTGCGCAAGGGCAGAGCAGCCGCTGAACACATTTTCTCCAATGTTTGTCACGCCGTTGGCAACAGTCACACTGGTGAGTGCTGTGCAGTTTTCAAATGCCTTTTTCTTTATGCTTGTTACGTTATATGTTGTGCTTTCATAACTGACGGTGGCAGGAATACTGAGTGTGCCCGTCGGTTCGGTTACATAGCCGGTGAGTTCCACAGTGTTGGCGGTTTCGTCAGTTACCGTATATTTCAGACCATCTGCGGTAAAGGTGGTAGCACCTAAGGCTTGCAGGTTGGTGAATTCATTCCATATCTCGTTTGCCTGATAGGCTGCCAATGCCGTTGCGGGTACATATATGGGTATGTCTATTCTTCCCAATGCGTCGGTTGACTCTATTGTTGGGGGCACAGTGGCGAGCAGGATTATTTGCGTAAGTGCAGCGCAGTTGTAAAATGCATTATTTCCTATGCTGGTCACGCTGGCTGGTATCGTTATTTTTGTGAGTGTAGGGCTATGGGCAAACGCATTCCTTCCAATGGTGTTCACGCCGGCAGGAACGGTATAAGTGGTTTCCGGCTTGCCTATAGGATAATATACCAATGTGGTTTCGTCCTTGTTGAAGAGGATGCCGTTTACGGAGGAATAGGTGGTGTTAGCGGCATTCACATTGAAATATGTGAGTGCGGTGCAGCTCTCGAATACATCTTCCACATTTGTCACTCCGCTACCTATGTTCACGGTGGTGAGTGCAGAGCAGCCTAAGAAGGCATACTCACCGATGCTTGTCACATTGTCGGGTATCGTTATTGCTGTGAGCGAAAAGCAACCATAGAACGCATTCTCTCCGATGCTTGTCACATTGTCGGGTATCGTTATTGTTGTGAGTGAGGAGCAGCCGTAGAACGCTTTCTCTCCGATGCTTGTCAGACTGTTGGGCAGGGTTACTTGCGAAAGTGAGGTGCAAATGTAGAACATACCGTTTTCAATGGTCGTCACGCCCTCGGGTATCGTTATTTTTGTAAGTGCAGAGCAGCCGTGGAAGGCACTATATCCAATACTTGTCACGCTGGCGGGTATTGTTACTAATCCGAGTAACTCGCAGCCGAAGAACGCCTCCTGTCCGATGCTTGTTACGCCGTTGGGTATCACTATTATTGTAATGGCGTTGCTGTTTTCAAAAGCCCTTTCTCCGATGCTTGTCACAGTGTAGCTCGTGCCTTGATAGCTTACGGAAGCTGGAATGCTGATGGGCCCCATCAGTCTGGTTTCATAGCCGGTCAGTTCCACTGTGTGGGCGGTTGCGTCGGTTATCGTGTAGTTCAGATTATCGACGGAAAAGGTAGTTTGTGCCCATGCGCTTGTGGCGGCCAAGAGGGCAAAAATGAGAGTAAAGAATTTTTTTTTCATCTTGTTATCTATTGGGGTTATTGTTGGTTTCTGTTTGTAATGGGAAAGGATGTCCCGCCACCGTTTTTGGGGGTTGGCGGGAGGTCCTTTCCGAATAGTTTTAGAACAGTACTTTGCAGCTTGCGTTGTTGCAGCGCATTACATATACGCCTGCGGTCAGGCTTATTGTGGCGTCATTGCCGCTATACACTTGGCGTCCCTGCATGTCGTAGATAGTCAGGTGCAATCCTTGCGGGTTGTGGAGCATGCCGCCTTGCAGGCTGATGCTTTCCGGCATAGATGGTGTTTGCAGGCCAGTGGTTGGCAGAGCTAGCAGATTGAATTCTTTCCAGACGTCGGCGGCCTGGTAGGCTGCCAGCGATGCGGCAGGCACATATACAGGTATGTTGCGGCTTACGCCTCCAAATGTGTCATCTCCTACAGTAGGCGGCACTGTGGCGAGTACGGTCATTTCCGTGAGGCCTTCGCATAGGGCAAACGCACCTGCTCCTATGCTCGTCACTCCGCTTCCAATAGTTACTTTCGTCATGTAGCAGCAACCCCAGAACACATTTTCCCCTATGGTGGTGATGCTGTTTGGAATACTTACCTCTGTGAGGTCATCGATACCCCAGATTGCATCCGCTCCGATGCTGGTTACATTGTAGTTTATACCATTGTTGGTTACGGTAGCCGGAATGTCCAGTACATCAGGCAATCCCATTGTATAGCCGATTATTTCCACTGTTCTTGCATCTGCGTCCGTGATGTTGTATGTCAGTCCATCGACAGAGAAGGTGGTTGACAGGGCTTGCAGGTAGGTAAATTCATTCCATACGTTGGCGGCTTGGTAGGCTGTCAATGCTGTTGCGGGTACATATACGGGTATGTCGCGGTTGACGTTGTGGAATGCGTTGTCTCCCAGTGCCGGTGGTGTGGTGGCAAGGACTGTCATTTCCGTTATTGTGGAGCAACCGCTGAAAACACCTTCTTCAATGCTTGTCAGTCCTTCAGGCAGGGTTACTTCCGTAAGGGCAGTGCTGGAGAACGCCCAAGCTTCAATGCTTGTTACGCTGGCTGGTATGTTCACAGTCGTGAGTGCGGGACACCAGTAGAATGCACTTTCTCCAATGGATGTCAGTCCTTCGGGGAGAATCACTTGCGTGAGGGCAGCGCAACGGTAGAATGCAGTTCCTCCAATGCTTGTTACAGTACTTGGAACGGTATAGGTCGTAGCACTGTTACCGATTGGATATTGTATCAATACGGTTTTGTCTTTGTTGAACAATACGCCGTTTTCTGAGCTGCAAATGAGGTTTGCTTCATCCACAATAAATTCTGTAACAGTTTTGTTGTCGAAGAATACATCCTCTCTCATGCTTGTTATGGTATAGGTTGTACCATCGTTGATTACGGTTGCCGGAATCACTTGCGGTCCGTTCAACAGGTTTTCATAGTTTATGAGTTTCACTTCGCGGTTGCCCAGATCTGTAATTTCATATACGAGGTTATCTACGGTAAATACGGTCTGCATGGCTTGCAGGTTGGTGAAATCGTCCCAGTGTGTTGAATTCTGGTAGGCTGTCAATGCTGCTTCGGGTACATATACGGGTATGTTCCGATTGACATTTTCAAACGCATCTACTCTTACGGTTGGCGGAGTGGTGGCGAGTATTTTTATTTCCTCTAAGGCAATACAGCTATAGAAGGCACCGCTGCTGATTTCGGTCAGGTTTTTTCCCAAAGTCAGTTTTGTGGCAGCTCTGCAGTTGTGGAAAGCATAGTCGTCAATTAGGGTTACGCTGTTGGGAATGTTTATTTCCGTGAGGTCGAAACATCCTCTGAATGTTGAGTTTTCAATGGTAGTCACTCCTTCGGGTATTCTGATATGTGTGAGTGAATTACAGCTTTCAAATGCATATTCTCCGATGGTGTTTACGCTTTCGGGTATATTGATTTCCGTCAGTGTGAAACAGCTTTCAAATGCGTTTTTAGCGATGGTTGTCACACTTTCCGGTATGTTGTAGGTGGTTTCCGGCTTTTTCTTCGGGTATTTGATCAATATGGTTTTGTCCTTGCTGAAGAGAATTCCGTCTTCAGAGCAATAGGCCGTGTTGGCGGAATCTACCTGTATGCATGCGAGGTTTGTCGGGGATGTTCCGAAATTGTTGTTATCGATATTCGTCAGTGTGGCAGGGATGTTGATTTGCGTAGTGCCTTGGTTGTGGTAGTTAAACAGATAGCTTTTCATGGCGGTTACGCTGAGATTCACCCCTTCATAGCTAATTGTGGCAGGAATGTCCAAAATGCCCGTCGGTGCGGTTTCATAGCCTACCAGTTTTGCCGTTTGGTTCATCATGTCCGTGACTTCATAAATCAGTCCATCGTGTGTCACCTTTATGGTTTGCAGGTTAAGGTTTTTCCATGGTTCCGTAGTCTGATAGACAGGCAGTGCCGCTCCCGTAACATGGACAGTTACGCGGTCTTCGATGCTGGAAAATCCCTTTTCATGAGCTATGACGGGCGTGCTATTGTGTATTGTGATGTGTCGGAGGCTGTTGTTGTCCATGAAAGCGTAGCCTTCGATGTATATCACATTGTTGGGTAAAGTATAGGTTGTATCGGTTTTGACGGCAGGATATTTTAGCAGTGCGCCGCTGTAAGTGTCGATCAATTCGCCGTTTGGCGAGCTGTAATATAAATTTTGGTTATCCACATTGAATTGTTCGAGTTTGTCACAGTAGTGGAACACCATATCTTCCATAACCTCCAGTCCGCTTCCGATGTTCACTGTTGTGAGTTCATTGCAGAGCCAGAAAGCTTTGCTTTTGATGTAGTTTATGCTGTTGGGTATGGTTACTTCGGTGATGTCATAGTTTCTGAGGAATGCACATTTTGCAATCCTTGTCACGTTGTGGTTTTGGGAGTTATGTCTGATGGTGGAAGGTATCACCAATGCTCCGGTGGGTTCCTGCAGGTATGCCACCAGTTCTGCCCCGTAGTAATCGATTATATATTTCACCTTGTCCACAATGATAGGCGCATTATAGAGGGGTTCTATATTCGTGACTTGGCTCCATCCTGTTGCGTTTCGGTAGGCCGTCACAGCCTCATAGGGCACGTGTATAGTTAGAGATTCCAGGTCAATGCCCCACAAGGCATTTGTTTCCAATGTCGGCGGTGTAAGTCCGGCGAAACTTATTTCCGTGAGTTTTTCGCAGGTTTCAAAAACTTCGCTTTTAATGGTAGTCACGTTGTCGGGTATGTGTAGGGTTCTGAGTGATTTGCAAAAAAAGAACATGTAGTTTTCAATGGCTGTTATTCCTTCGGGTATATTCACTTCCATGAGTGACTGGCAACTGCTGAATATGGCTTCTCCCATATAGGTTACGCTGTTGGGTAGAGTTACTTTTCTGAGGTTGGCACAGCCGGAAAATGCACTTTTCTCAATGGCTGTTATTCCTTCGGGCAGGTTTATTTCCGTAACGTTATCTTTGTTGCTAAGTGCATTTTGCCTGATTCTCTTTACAGTATAGGTTGTGCCATTGGCTGTTGTGTTGGCAGGCACATTCAGGACGCTATCGGGCAGTGTCGTGTAGTTGGTGCCCCATACCGCTACGGTACGGTCGATGGCGTCTATAATCTGGTATCTCAACTGGTCGTCAGTGAATATGGACGATTTCAGTTCTCCGAATGTGCTCCAGATGGGCGATTCCATGTAGCTTTCCTTTCCATGCTCCGGTACGTATATTTGGAGATTGGTGGTATTAAATGCGGTTTCTGATAGGTAGGGCGGTGTGTCTCTCATGACGATGACATGCCGTAGAGCGGTGCAATTAAGGAATGCTCCGGCACCTATAGACCCTAGCATGCTGGGGATCATCACTTGTGTGATAGCCGTACAATTTGCAAATGTATTGGCGGCAATGGCATCCACTCTGTAAGTTTCGCTTCCGTTCATTACCAAGTCGGGAATCTCCAGTTTGCCTGTCGGCTGGTTGACATATCCGTACACGGTTACCTGACCATAGCTTTCGTTGGTTACCCTATATCTCAGATTGCCTGAGGTGAAGGTAGTTTGTGCCCATGCGCCTATGGCGACAAACAGGGCACTGCCTAATGTGATAAGTGTTTTTTTCATACGAATTATGATTTAGTTAATTGTTTTATTGATATGTTTTTTTGTCCTTGCCTATATGAAAAAGGAAAAGACGTACCCGCAACCTTATCGTTATTGTTATTGTTGTTATATGTGCTTATTGTCCGGTTGCGGGACGTCCTTCCCTAATGGTTTAGAACAGTACTTTGCCGCTTGCGCCGTTGCAACGTATTACATACACGCCTGCCGGTTGGCTTATTGTTGCGTCGTTGCCGCTATACACTTGGCGTCCCTGCATGTCGTAGAAGGTCAGGTGCAGTTGTTGCGGGTTGTGGAGCATGCCGCCTTGCAGGCTGATGCTTTCCGGCATGGACGGATTTGTCATTGCGCTGGTGCTCATGACTTGCAGGTTGAATTCCTTCCAGACTTCTGATGTAAGGTAGCCTTGCAAAGATCTGCTGGGTACATATACGGGTATGTTCCGGTTGACGTTTTCGAACACATTTTCTCCCAATGTTGGCGGCATTGTGGCGAGTACGGTCATTTCCGTGAGGCCTTCGCATAGGGCAAAGGCACCGCTTTCTATATTAGTCACTCCGCTTCCTATAGTCAGTTTGTTAAGTGCGGCGGCATTATGGAAAGCGTTTTCCCGTATGATGGTCACCGTGTTGGAAATGCTCACTTCTGTGATTGTTTCGACACTCCAGCATGCCGCCCAGTTAATGGCGGTTATGTTGTAGTTTGCATTGTTGTCGGTTATGCTGGCCGGAATTTCCACTATGCCTGACAGTTCCGCTGTATGGCCAACCAGTTGCGCTGTGTTGCCGGTTAGCGCGTATGTGAGGTTATCAACGGTGATGATGGAGTCCATGGCATGCAGGTTGTTGTATCTTCGCCAGCTATTGTTTGCCTGGTAGGCGGCCAATGCTTCTGCCGGCACATATACCGGTGTTTTGTTCTCGTCGATGTCACAGAATGCGTCTCCCTGTAACGCTGGCGGTATGACAGCAAGACAGATGATTTGCTTGAGTAGGTCTGCATGCCGGAACGCATCATCAATGAGTTGCATGCTTCCGGGTAGGGTTATCTGCGACAGGTGTTTGTTGTGGAACGAATAGGGTAGCAGATGGGTTACGCCCTCAGGAATGTTATAGACCGTTTCCGGCTTACCGGAAGGATAGTATATCAATGTAGTCTTGTCCTTGTTGAACAGGATGTCGTTTTCAGAGCAGTAGGTGGTGTTGGCTTCGTCCACATTGATTTGCGTGAGAGAGGTCTCTCCATAGAACATGGGAATTTCGATGGTTGTGACGCTGGCTGGTATGTTTATTTCTGCGAGTGAGGAGCACTCGTAGAATGCTTCGCTTTCAATGGTGGTCAGCCCTTCGGGGAGAATCACTTGGGTCAGTGTGCTGCAGGAGTTGAAGGCAGATTTTCCAATGGTGGTCACGCTGCTTGGAACGGTATAGGTGCTTTCCGGTTTTCCGGCAGGGTAGCATACCAATGTGGTCTTGTCCTTGTTGAAGAGGATGCCGTTTTCAGAGCAGTAGGTGGTGTTGGATTCGTCCACATTGATTTGCGTGAGTGCGCTGCATTTTGAGAATACATAGCCACTGATGCTGTTCACACTGTGGGGAATCGTTATCGTTGTGAGTGATAAGTCTCTTAATGCTCCATTGCTGATGCTTGTCACAGTGTATTCGTTGCCGTCGTAGGTTACGGTAGCGGGAATGTCCAGCGCGCTTCCCGATAGATTTCCGCAGTTTGTGAGTTCTACCGTACCTGGATCTGTTTCTTGATGTTGGTATGTCAGGTTATCGACGGTGAATCTGCCGGTCAGTATGGCTTGCAGATTGGTGAATTCCTTCCAAACCGCTGCTGCCTGGTAAGCTGCCAGCGATGAGGCGGGTACATATACGGGTATGTCGCTGTTCACACTATAAAATGCGTCGAGGTGTGCTACTGTAGGCGGTGTGGTGGCAAGAACCATTATCTTTGTAAGTCTGAAACAGTTGAAGAAGGCGAACTTTTCCAGCGTTGTTACGCTGGCTGGCAGGGTTATACTTGTCAATGTGGTGCAGTCGGAGAAAGCATTCACTCCTATGACGGTCACGCTACTTGGAATGGTATAGTCGGTTTCCGGCTTTCCGGCAGGATAGCATATCAATGTGGTCTTGTCCTTGTTGAACAGGATGCCGTTTTCAGAGCAGTAGGCGGTGTTGCCGCTGGCCACATTGATTTGAGTGAGTGCTGTGCATGCGTCGAACACCCAATCGCCCATATTGGTTAGGCTGGCCGGTATGTTC
>CALUKG010000018.1 GCA_944321155.1 uncultured Bacteroidales bacterium
CTCTGAAAAATAAATGTTTTTATTGCTTATTATCCGCACCCAAAAAGTTGCATTTATAAGTTGAACTCAAGAAATTCTACGTGAAAATGTTTACAGGTTTTTAGAGATAAAATAGTGGCAGGTGACAATAATTCCGTTTGTTTGGGCATATTGTTATACTATTCAGAGAGTGGGAAATCGGTTGTGTGATGGAATAAAGACGGATATAGGAAAGGGGGTATGAACAACCAATGCTTTGTTGGATGAAGATACCCTAAATCTCTATGGATTCTATGTATTTCAATAAGGCTGCCGCCCGTGCAGAATGAAAAGAAAGCTGATTGAATAATGTATGTGTTTTCAACATCTCAATGGCAGCATCTGCAGTAATGACCCCTTGCTCGTATAAGCGAATTGTGGCATACAACTGGTCGTTGGCAACCGGTCCCATTGTCAAATCATAACTGTTACTTCCTTGTCCTTTGCGGTTGGTGACAACAAAATCTAGCCATTCCTTTGTTGCGCCATCAAAGCGACAGACAGAAAATCCCATTTCAAGAATATTGTCCGGTACTTCATACACAGAAACAATTGCCTTTTGACTCTGGATCCGGTTCTTTTTGAGTTCTGCCCATTTTTCTGCTTGTTCAAGTTTTGTTGTCGTATAAAATCCTTTCCCGAAATCAGTCGCCTTGCGCCCTTTTAGAATGTTAGGTCTTTTCACAGTAACGGTTGAGCCGTGATACAGTTTCATTTCTTTTTGTTTATATAGGTTGTTATTGTGTCCAGGATATATTCTTTGTCTTGTGTATGGAGCATCTCAAAATTATCGTGTAGAAATTGAAAGATGCCATGTTTAGAGAACAATAGAAGTATTTCTTCGCTGCTTTTTTTATGGGCTTCTCTATAATTTTCCATACAAAACATCATGAAAAGTAGAATTTTGGGAGTCAAATCTTGTTCTTTTCTTCGCTCCGCTTTTTCTTTTTCCAGTATTTCATAAAGTGAGACGGTGCTTGCATACCATAGCTTTGTATTCTCATCCAATAAAGATGTATATAGTCGGGAGGAATAGATGTAAAAGAGAGCATCATGCAATGGTAATGCCTTTTTTTGCATGATCATTTCTACCAACTCTTTCATCACAAAAGGAAGCATGGATGAACCGATCTGGTTTTGTAAAGAAGTTTCCATAGTTTTTTTTGCAAATGTAGCGAATGGTGAGCGTAATACAAAATGAAAACGCAGTTTTGCTGGTTTTCATTTGCTTCTGTGCTTGGCTTTTGTTCTCTTTGGATAAGATAATTAGCGGTTCGGCATAGTCGAATTGTAAAACTTTGTTTTCCATTTAGTAACTGAATCTGGGCGGCACCTCACCAAAACTTAAACAAGCTTAATATTGGGTTCGGCTTGCACCAGATTTGCCTCTGCGCTCACCTTTCACTATCTCTGAATAAGATAGGATGCGTTTCGGCATAGTCAAATTGTAAAACTTTGTTTTCCATTTAGTAACTGAATCTGGGCGGCGCCTCATCAAAACTTAAACAAGCTTAATATTGGATTCGGCTTGGATTCGGCTTGCACCAGATTTGCTTTTGCACTCGCCTTTCACTATCTTTGTAGCTGGAAAAAGCAGGGTGACAACTGACTTTGCTTGATGTTTATCTGTTTGATATATAGTGATATATTATAGCATTTGAGATATGGAAAATAAAGTATATATTTTGGCCATTGAGTCTTCGTGTGACGATACTTCCGCGGCTGTAATGGAAAATACGCGTTTGTTGTCGAATGTGACGGCCAGTCAGGCTGTGCATGAAGCCTATGGTGGTGTGGTGCCGGAATTGGCTTCAAGAGCCCATCAACAAAACATTATTCCGGTGGTGGATGCGGCATTGAAACGTGCCGGAGTTGACAAATCGCAATTGTCGGCAGTGGCATTTACGCGTGGTCCAGGTCTGCTTGGTTCGTTGTTGGTGGGTACATCCTTTGCCAAAGGATTTGCCCTCTCGTTGGGGTTGCCTCTAATAGAGGTGAACCACCTTCAGGCGCATGTATTGGCTCATTTTATTTCGGAAGGAAAATCGGATGAACATTTTCCTTCTTTTCCTTTTCTTTGCCTGTTGGTTTCGGGAGGAAACTCGCAAATTGTGAAAGTGTTGGGCTATAACAAAATGGAGATTATTGGACAGACCATAGATGATGCAGCGGGTGAGGCTTTTGACAAATGTGCCAAAGTAATGGGGTTGCCTTATCCGGGGGGGCCACATATTGACCGTTTGGCAAAAGAAGGCAATCCTAATCGTTTTACTTTTTCCAAACCGCATATTACCGGTTATGATTATAGTTTTAGCGGATTGAAAACCTCGTTTCTCTATACTCTGCGGGATCAATTAAAGGACAATCCCTCCTTTATAGAAGAAAATAAAGCGGATTTATGTGCTTCACTGCAACGCACAGTCATTGAAATTTTGATGGACAAACTGAAGAGGGCTGCCAAGGATTTACATATGCGTGAGATTGCGGTGGCCGGAGGCGTGTCGGCTAACTCTGGTTTGCGTCAAGCCATGCAGGATGCAGGCAAACGTTTCGGATGGAATGTGTATATTCCGCCATTGGGGTATACTACCGATAATGCTGCCATGGTGGGTGTAACCGGTTATTTCAAATATTTGGATAAGGATTTTTGTGCGGTTGATGCCGTACCATTTGCGCGTGTAGGTGTCTGATGAAAAAGGGGGAGTGGAAAGAAAGGTTGAAACCCTATGACAATGCACTGCGGTTTGTCGTGGTTCTGTTGTTGGGCAATGCGCTGTGGAAACTGATGTTCCGTGGGGACGAATCGGGGTATATGGTGACGTGCTGCGGGTGGGATGTTACCCGTTTCTTTACCGAAATGTCGTGTCATGTAGCGGCTGTCAGTGCGCATATTCTAGGCTGGTTTATAGATGGGGTGAGATTGCTTTACGGACGTTTGATTACTTTCCAGAATGGCAATGGCATATCAATAGTATGGGGATGTACGGCGGTCAAACAGGCGGCCTTATTTGTATTGATTATGCTTTTTGCCCGCGGCCCGTGGAAACATAAGCTTTGGTTTGTGCCTTTGTCTTTATGCTTGATATATCTGTTCAACCTTTTCCGTATTGTGATGATTGCATTACTGGTAATGAATCATCCGGATTGGTTTGATTTGCTGCATTCCTATATCTTTAAATATCTATTTTATGCCTTCCTCTTTCTGATATGGGTGATATGGGCGGAATGTTTTGCTGAGAAAAAGAATTGTCTTGTTAAATCATATAAATAAATAGCTGTTATGACTATTTCCTTTGAACTTTTTTTGTTGATTGGTTCTTTGTTGCTGTTTTTGAGTCTGTTGGTAGGAAAAACGGGATATAAGTATGGCGTTCCTACCTTGCTGCTTTTCTTGTTGATTGGCTGTCTTGCCGGTACAGACGGCTTGGGTCTGATTAATTTTAATTCCCCTGAATTAGCTCAATATATAGGTGTATTGGCGCTGAATGTAATCCTGTTTTCCGGTGGTATGGATACGCGTGTATCCGAAATCAAACCCGTTGTGGTGCCGGGCCTGCTGTTGGCAACGGTGGGCGTGTTGTTGACCGCCATTCTGACAGGTGCCTTTATTTACTTGATAACAAATAACTTTGTGCATTCTGTTACGTTTGGTTTTGTGGAGTCGATGCTATTGGCCAGCATTATGTCGTCAACTGATTCGGCATCAGTGTTTTCCATCTTGCGTTCAAAGGGGTTGCAATTGAAACAGAACCTGCGTCCTTTGTTGGAGCTGGAAAGTGGTAGTAACGACCCGATGGCCTATATGCTTACGATTGTATTGATACAGTTGTTGCAATCTCCAGATGTAAGTGGCTGGGAAGTCTTGTGGCTGCTCGTCAAGCAATTGGTATTAGGGGGAGTATGTGGCTTGCTCCTTGGCAAACTATCGGTAAGGGTCATCAATAGAATTGACTTGAATAATGATGCCTTGTATTCGGTCTTGTTGCTTACTGTGATGTTTTTCCTGTTTGGCTTTACGAGTTTTATAGGAGGAAACGGCTATCTGGCTGTTTACGCTGGCGGTCTGCTGATTGGTAACCATCGTTTTGTACACAAGCGTAGTTCCTTGAAATTTTTCGATGGGTTGACATGGTTGTTCCAGATTGTGATGTTCCTTTCATTGGGTTTGCTTGTCAATCCTTCAGAGCTTTTACCGGTGGCAGGAATCGGCTTGCTGATAGGTCTGTTCATGATAATATTCGCACGTCCCATCTCGGTATTCCTCACTTTGCTCCCTTTTAAGCAATTTGATGTTAGGGGAAAACTTTTTGCTTCGTGGGTAGGGCTAAGAGGTGCCGTACCGATTATCTTTGCCACTTATCCGTGGATTGCTGGTACGCCAAATGCCAAGATGATGTTTAATATCGTATTCTTTATCACCATTTTGTCATTGGTCGTACAGGGCACCTTGATCTCGAAAGTGGCGCATTGGCTGCATTTGGATTTGCCGTTGCCTCCTCAAAACAAATTGAAAGAATTTGATGTGGAATTCTCAGATGACATTAAGTCGGCCATGTGTGAGGTAAAGGTGAATGATGCAATGTTACGCAATGGTAACCGACTGATGGACATTGCTTTGCCTGACCATACACTAGTGGCGATGGTGAAACGTAAAAACCGTTATTTTATTCCGCGTGGCAATACACATTTGGAAATTGGTGATGTCGTGCTGTTGATTACAGATGATGAGGCTGCTATGCGTGAAACCTTTAATGTATTGGGTGTGCATCCCGATGAATGATTCGGTTGCTGTTGTGCGGCTGTCTTTTGGCTGTTCGTGGAAAAATGTCTATTTTTGCACTTGATAAGCGGTCCTGTAGTTCAATGGATAGAATCGCGGTTTCCTAAACCGTTGATCCGGGTTCGATTCCCGGCGGGACTACGTTGGTTTTTTGAGGAGGCGAGCTTTGTTCGCTTCCTTTTTTGTATGCTGATTGTGTGTAGATGTTAAACAAGAAAGGGATTGCCGGCTGACAATCCCTTTCTTGTTTTTATAAAAACGGTTGCTATGAATTCATTGACATAAGGAATTCTTCGTTGTTTTCCGTGTGTTGCATTCTATCTTTCAGAAATTCCATGGCCTCTGTAGATGTCATATCTGCCAAGAACCCTCTTAAAATCCACATACGTTGCAGTGTTTCCTGGTCGAGCAGTAAGTCGTCTCTACGGGTGCTGGATGCAGTGATGTCAACTGCGGGGAAGATACGTTTGTTGGACAATTTGCGGTCGAGCTGCAATTCCATGTTACCGGTTCCCTTGAATTCCTCAAAGATGACATCGTCCATTTTTGATCCGGTATCGGTAAGTGCGGTGGCTATGATGGTCAGGCTACCGCCATTTTCAATGTTGCGGGCAGCACCGAAGAAACGTTTGGGGCGATGCAAGGCGTTAGCGTCCACACCACCAGTAAGCACCTTGCCTGAGGCTGGGGAAACCGTGTTGTAGGCACGTGCCAGACGCGTAATGGAGTCGAGTAATATGACAACATCATGACCACATTCAACCAATCTTTTGGCTTTTTCATGAACAATACCAGCCACTTTTACATGCTTTTCAGCTGGCTCATCGAAGGTAGAGGCAATTACTTCTGCATTTACGCTGCGTGCCATGTCGGTTACTTCTTCCGGACGTTCGTCAATAAGCAGTACAATCATAAACACTTCCGGATGGTTGGCGGCTATGGCGTTGGCAATCTCTTTGAGTAAAACGGTTTTACCTGTTTTGGGTTGTGCCACAATCAGACCGCGTTGACCTTTACCGATAGGCGAGAACAAATCAATGATTCTGGTTGAGAGTGGGTCGTTTTTCCCTGTTGTCAGACGGAATTTTTCATTTGGGAAAAGAGGAGTCAAATGTTCAAACGATACTCTGTCGCGCACAAATTCCGGTGAACGGCCATTGATTTTACTCACTTTAATCAGTGGAAAATATTTTTCGCCGTCTTTGGGTGGACGGATGTCTCCCACTACTGTATCGCCAGTTTTCAAGCCAAACAGTTTGACCTGTGATTGGGATACGTAAATATCATCTGGAGATGGGAAATAGTTATAATCGGGTGAACGCAGAAAACCATAACCGTCGGCCATTACTTCCAGTGTTCCGCTGCCTTGTATGAGTCCGTCAAAATCGTAGGTCTTTTTTTCTGGCAATGTCGGTTTTTGTGGTTCAATATTTTCCTTCTTTTCAGAATCGTTAGGTAGGATAGGAGTTTCAGTGCCATTCGTTGCTGATTCTGCAACATAGGAAACTTGTTCTTGTGGAAGTTGTGCAGATGCTGTTTCTGCATTGACAGCCAATTCGTCGTTGTTGGTTTCGGAAGATACTTGTGGCTTTAGGTTGGCTGTTTTGTTTTGAGCCGTTTTTTTCTTCTTGGCTTGTGGCTTTGGTTGTTTATCTTTCTTTTCGTTGGCTACTGTTGCAACATCGTTTCCCTTTTGGGCGGTTTCTGTTTCTTGTGGCTCAGCTGAATCTTTTGGATCGGTTTTGATATTCTCTTTTTCTGCTTTCGTGTTGATTCTTGTCCTTTTCTTTTTTTCTGGTTGCGCTTCTTTTTTTTCTGTTTTTTGCTGTGCGCCTATTTCTGCTTGTCGGTCGAGTATGGCATATACCAATTCTTCTTTTCGCATGGAAGACGGTACTTTAAGTCCCATTTCTTCGGCAATCTGTGTAAGCTCAGGCATGGTTTTCTTGTTGCTAAGCTCGAGGATGTTGTAGGTTTTACCCATAGTGAATGTAACGTAGTTATATATTAGTTAGTGTTATATAGTTTTGTTCATAATGGAACGTCACTATACTGATGATTGATTTTATTATTAGACTTTGAAAATTACCTGCAAGGTGATGCAGGTGTCAGTTGAATCGGATGCAAAGATAATATTTTGTTGGCATATAAACAAATTGTTGGGGAATGTTGGTAGGTGAAATTGACGGGTGGCTGGATATATGATGATGGACGGAATAGGAGAGGGATGCATATAAATAAAAGGAGCGCATTCAGAGAATACGCTCCGCCCCCATTTGCAAAACATGGCGCTTCTCAGCATCATGCTAGGGCTTTTATATTAAAATTGTGCATTTGTAAAATACGTTGCAAAGATAGCGGCTTGCCTCATATTCACAAAATATTTTTGTGTTTTTTATTATATAAAATACATAAAAGTTCCTTGTTATATTATCTTCTCTATTATTCAAATTCTTGGTTGTTTTTTTTTTTTTTTTTTTTTTTTTTTTAATTTTTTTTTCTTTTTTTGTTTTTTTTTTTTTAAATTTTTATTATTTTTATAAGTTTCTCTCGGCTTTTTGTGTCATAAAAGATTGTTTCTTTTAATTTTTGATTTATATATGCAGTTGGGATTTGTATGTGCCTGTGTTCTTGGCGTTTTTTTATTATTGTCGCAAAAATAAACCAAAATCCAGTTTTTGGAAAATATATCCATGAAATTTTGTCATGTATTTGCAATTTGGGTGAACTTTGTTCAATTGGGCAGTGTTTTGGGAAAAATCTAACCATTTTTGAATTTCAGTTAGCATAAAGTCACCTTATGTTTTGAAATTACAAGAGGTGTTTTGAAGATAATCATGAAAACAGTCTATTCTCATTTGTCATTTTATACTTCTAACACTATATTTTGAGAATATAGGATGGGATAGGGAATGTCAATTTGTAGAAACCATGTTATTTCATTTGCCATTCTACTCGTCTTTCGCTATATTTGCACCGATTAATTCTAATACCATGAAAATATTGTCCATACACGATCTGGAAAAACTCCGGAAAAGTGCGGAGGCGCATATGTCGCTCCGCGAAGAAAGCAATCGGCATGTGGTAGATCATAGTTGTGGGCTTGCCACAGGAACGCCACACATCCAAATCCTAATATGTGGAGGTACTGGATGTAAAGCTTCATCAAGTCAGGAGATTGTTCAACGCCTGCAGATGGAGATTGCCGAACATCAAATCAGCGAAAAGGTTGAGGTTATCATGACTGGCTGTTTCGGCTTTTGTGAAAAGGGACCGATTGTCAAAATTATCCCCGACAACACGTTTTATGTGCAAGTAACTCCTGAAGATGCTGCAGAAATAGTTCGTGAGCACATTATCGGAGGGCGAAAAATTGAGCGCTTGCTGTATGTTGACCCCAAAACGGAAAAAAGTGTAAGTGATTCCAAACATATGGATTTCTATCGTAAACAAATGCGTATCGCTTTGCGCAATTGCGGCACGATTGATCCTGAAAATATTGAGGAATACATAGCCCGTGACGGTTATTTCCCGTTGGCAACTTGCTTGCTTCGGAAGAAACCACAAGAAGTAATTGAAGAGATCAAACTTTCTGGTTTGAGAGGGCGTGGAGGCGGTGGCTTCCCGACGGGATTGAAATGGGAATTGACAGCCAAACAGCAGGCAGAACAGAAATATGTGGTCTGCAACGCAGATGAAGGAGACCCAGGAGCATTTATGGACCGCTCCATTATGGAGGGCGACCCGCATTCGGTGGTGGAAGCAATGGCCATTTGCGGCTATTCTATCGGTGCCACCAAAGGACTTGTGTATATACGTGCTGAATATCCGTTGGCTGTACATCGTTTGAAAGTAGCTATTGCTCAGGCACGTGATTATGGATTGCTGGGTGATAATATTCTAGGAACAGATTTCTGCTTTGATATTGAGATTCGCTATGGTGCCGGCGCATTTGTCTGCGGTGAGGAAACGGCACTTATCCATTCTATGGAAGGCAAGCGTGGCGAGCCTACTTTGAAGCCGCCTTTCCCTGCTGAGTCTGGTTACAAGGGAATGCCTACCAATGTAAACAATGTAGAGACCTTGGCTAATATTCCTATTATTTTGAATAAAGGTGCAAAATGGTTTAGTTCTATCGGCACGGAACGTTCGAAAGGAACAAAAGTGTTTGCATTGGCAGGAAAAATCAATAATGTGGGACTTATTGAAGTGCCGATGGGAACCACTTTGCGTGAAGTGATATATGAAATAGGTGGCGGCATCAAGAACGGAAAGAAATTTAAAGCGGTTCAGACGGGTGGACCGTCTGGAGGCTGTTTGACGGAGAAGCATTTGGATACGCCCATTGATTTTGACAACTTGTTGGCAGCCGGTTCCATGATGGGTTCGGGCGGCATGATTGTAATGGATGAAGACGATTGTATGGTGTCGGTGGCACGTTTCTATCTGGATTTTACAGTTGAGGAGTCGTGTGGTAAATGTACACCCTGTCGCATTGGCAACAAGCGTATGTTGGAAATACTTACGAAAATAACCGAAGGGAAAGGTACGGAAGAAGACCTGAAGACCTTGCAAACATTGGGAAAGGTAATTAAAGATACGGCACTTTGCGGCTTGGGACAGACGTCTCCCAATCCCGTCCTGTCAACGCTCGATAATTTCTATGATGAATATCTGGCCCATGTTAAGCAGAAAGTTTGTCCAGCCAAACAATGTAAGGCTTTGCTTACCTACGCAATCAATCCGGAGAAATGTATTGGATGTCATGCATGTGCCAAACATTGTCCTGCGGAGGCGATTACGGGCATGACCAGAAAGCCTCATATTATTCATCCCGATTTGTGCATACGTTGTGGAATGTGTGTTTCCCGTTGTAAATTTAATGCAATAGTCATCTGCTAATTATCGACTTATCATGGAAAAGGAAAAAAATATAAACGTACAAATAGATCGTCATCACCTTACCGTTCCGGAAGGTACATCCATATTGGAGGCGGCTCGCACCATTGGCATTGAAATACCTACCTTATGCCATATTGACTTGAAAGGTACATGTATCAAAAACACACCAGCTTCTTGCCGTATTTGTGTGGTTGAAATTGAAGGGCGCCGCAATTTGGCACCTGCATGCTCCACCAAATGTACGGAAGGTATGGTGATTCATACCAGTACTTTGCGGGTGATGAATGCGCGCAAGATTGTTACTGAACTCATATTGAGTGACCACCCTAATGAATGTCTAACCTGTCCGAAATCAGGTGATTGTGAATTGCAGAAACTGGCTTTGCGTTTTAATATCCGTGAAATGCCTTTCAATGGCGGTGAATGGTCATTGCGAAAACGAGAAGCAACGGCTTCCATTGTGCGGAATATGGATAAATGCATCTTTTGCCGTCGTTGTGAAAGTGTATGTAATGATGTACAGACCGTTGGTGCCCTTGGCGCTATACGTAGAGGATTTAATACGACCATTGCCCCTGCTTTTGATCGCATGATGGTTGAGAGTGAGTGTACCTATTGCGGACAGTGTGTTGCTGTTTGTCCTGTTGGGGCTTTGACGGAACGTGACCACACAAACCGCCTGTTGGAGGATTTGAGTAATCCTGACAAGGTTGTTATTGCTCAAACAGCTCCCGCCGTGCGTGCGGCTTTGGGTGAAGAATTCGGGCTGCCGGCAGGAACTTTGGTGACGGGAAAAATGGTTTATGCATTACGGGAACTTGGATTTGATTATGTGTTTGATACCGATTTTGCTGCTGACCTTACGATTATGGAAGAGGGTGCAGAAATCCTGGACCGCCTGACTCGTTTCCTCGATGGCGATAAGTCGGTACGTTTGCCTATTCTGACATCGTGTTGTCCTGCATGGGTGAATTTCTTTGAGCATCAATTCCCTGATATGTTGGACATACCAAGTACAGCTCGTTCGCCACAGCAGATGTTCGGGTCAATTGCCAAAACCTATTGGGCGGAGAAAATGGGCATTCCACGTGAAAAGTTAGTGGTTGTCTCCATCATGCCATGCTTGGCTAAAAAGTATGAATGCAGCCGTGATGAATTTAAGGTAGATGGCAATCCGGATGTGGACTATTCATTGTCAACACGCGAATTGGGAAGACTGATCAAACGTATGAATCTGGGTTCTGGTGAGATGCCGGAGAGTGAATTTGATATGCCATTGGGCGCTTCCACGGGAGCCGGTGTTATTTTTGGAACGACTGGTGGTGTGATGGAAGCCGCTTTGCGTTCCGTTTATGAAATCTATACAGGAAAAACGCTGGAAAAGGTGGAATTTGAGGCTGTGCGAGGATTGGATGGCGTGCGGCGGGCTTCCATTGACTTGAATGGCTTCGAATTGAAGGTGGGCATCGCTCATGGACTGGGCAACGCAAGACATCTGTTGGAAGATATACGCGAGGGAAGAAATGAGTACCATGTAATAGAGATTATGGCATGTCCGGGTGGATGTATCGGTGGAGGCGGGCAGCCACATCACCATGGTAACTCAGAAGTGTTATATGCACGTGCTGCTGCTTTATATGAAGAAGACAGGAAAAAGCCGTTGCGAAAATCGCACGAGAATCCTTTTGTAAAGACGCTATATGAGGAATATTTAGGGAAGCCGTTGAGTGAGAAGGCTCATCATTTGCTTCATACACATTATTTTAATAAATCAATTGATTAGAAAGGAGAGAATATGGCAACTATAAAACTGGCTTGTGACGTTGCTCGTCAGGTGGAGGCTATCTGTGATAAACATGGCAACGACCAAGGCGAATTAATCAATATCTTACATGAAGCCCAGCATTTACAAGGCTATTTGCCGGAAGAAATGCAAAGATTAATTGCGCACAAATTGAATATTCCCGTATCCAAAGTATATGGAGTGGTGAGTTTCTATACCTTTTTTACGATGACCCCGAAAGGGAAACATCCGGTTTCTGTATGTATGGGAACAGCATGCTATGTGCGTGGTGGAGAGAAATTGTTGGAAGAGTTTAAACGTGTGTTGGGAATAGATGTTGGTGAAACCACACCAGACGGGAAATTTTCCCTGGATTGTTTACGTTGTGTCGGTGCGTGTGGTTTGGCACCGGTCGTAATGATTGGTGAGAAAGTGTATGGTCGCTTGCAGCCTGTCGATGTGAAGAAAATCATAGAGGAACTGGAAGCGTAGTAAAGTTCAAAGTTCTTCATAAAAAAATGTCCCCAACTTTCTGAACAAGTTGGGGACATTTTTATGCTTGTTGTGGAAACCGCTATCCACAACGTGAAAAACCGCAGGATTGACAAGTCAAGCATCCCTCTTGATATACGAGTGAAGCTTGTCCGCAATTGGGGCATATCTGTCCTTCTGCTTTTGTTCCTTCCGGTATATATTTTTTTAATGCACGTTCAACACCAACTTTCCATGAGTTGATGGTTTCGCTATCCAATTGAAGACTGCCAACCATTTTAATTACTTGATCGATGGGCATGCCATAACGCAATACGCCTGAAATCAGTTTGGCATAATTCCAGAATTCCTTGTCAAACTTGTGGGACAAGCCTTCAACAGTTGTCTTATAGCCTCGGCTGTTTTTATATTGGAAATCGTAACGTTTGTTGCCGTTTTCGTCGATGGCTTTTATGATTTTCCCGTTTACTACAGATTTGGGAAGTAAGATGCCTTCTTCATCTGCCAGACCCGTGAAGATTTCATAAGGACGGCCATCCAGAATGCCTACAAAGGCAATCCATTTGTCTTTATTGTTTTGGAAACGAACCACATCGCAATCCAGTTCTATGGGGCGTTTGTGTACCTTTTCGGTGGTGTAGCATACGCAGCGTTTCTTTTCATCTGTTTTTTCTTCCTTAGGGGTTTCTTTGGTTGCAACAAGTACTCCTGAACGTGAACCGTCACGATAGACAGTAACCCCTTTACATCCGCATTTCCATGCTTCTTCATATAACTGTCCGACCAATTGCTCGGAGACATCGGCTGGCAGATTGATGGTAACACTGATGGAATGGTCTACCCACTTCTGTATACGCCCTTGCATCTGTACCTTCTTGAGCCAATTAACATCATTGGCAGTGGCTTTGTAATAAGGTGATTCTTTCACCATTTCATCAATTTGCTCCTGCGTATATTTGATGTCAGTAGAATAGCCTTTTGTCCTCATCCAGGTTGCAAACTTGTGGTGGAAAACTATGTATTCCTCGAAACTGTCACCTGTCGGGTCTACGTAATCAACATGGACGCCCGGTTCGGCCGGGTTAACTTTCCTTCTGCGTTTGTAAACTGGCATAAACACGGGTTCAATACCGGAAGTGGTTTGTGTCATGATGCTGGTAGTACCTGTAGGAGCGATGGTAAGACATGCAATATTGCGTCGTCCATATTTGACCATTTCCTCATATAATGCAGGGTCAGCCTCCCTCAATCTGTTGATAAATGGATTGTTGGCTTCGCGCTGTGTGTTATACATGGCGAAAGCACCACGTTCTTTTGCCATTTCTACAGAGGAGCGGTAGGCCTCGATTGCGATGGTACGGTGCACTTTTTCAGAAAAGTCGGTTGCTTCGTCTGTGCCATAAATCAGACCCATAGCCGCCAGCATATCACCTTCTGCTGTTGTTCCCAAACCTGTGCGGCGTCCTCTTGACGTTTTGTCTTTTATTTTGTTCCACAACAAAAGTTCGGTATGTTTAATTTCTTCTGCTTCCGGATCTTTGTGTACCTTATCAAGAATTTTGTCGATCTTTTCCATCTCCAGATCAATGATGTCGTCCATCAAACGCTGGGCAGCCCGTATGTGCTTCTTGAATAGGTCAAAATCAAAACGAGCTTGGGGAGTAAATGGATCAATTACGTAAGAATAAAGATTGATGGCTTGAAGACGGCAACTGTCATAGGGACACAATGGAATTTCACCGCAAGGATTGGTGGAGGTGGTCTTGTAGCCTAAATCAGCATAGCAGTCAGGAACAGATTCCCGTATGATAGTATCCCAGAAAAGGACACCAGGTTCGGCCGATTGCCATGCATTGTGGATAATCTTTTTCCAAAGTGCATGTGCATCAATTTCTTTGGTAGTTTGGGGATGGGTTGCATCGATAGGGAACTGCTGGACGTAGGGTACATTGTTCAAAGCGGCTCTCATGAAATCATCGTCAATACGGACAGATACATTGGCACCGGTGATTTTTCCTGGTGTCATCTTGGCGTCTATAAAGTCTTCTGAATCGGGATGCTTGATAGAGATGCTCAACATGAGAGCGCCACGGCGGCCTTCTTGTGCAACCTCACGTGTAGAATTGGAATAACGTTCCATGAATGGTACGATTCCAGTTGAAGTGAGGGCGGAATTTTTGACAGGTGAACCTTTAGGACGGATGTGTGACAGGTCATGTCCTACTCCGCCACGGCGTTTCATCAATTGTACCTGTTCTTCGTCCAATTTAATGATAGCACCATAGGAATCAGAATCACCGTCGAAACCGATGACAAAGCAATTTGACAAAGAAGCTACTTGAAACTCGTTGCCGATGCCGGTCATGGGACTTCCCTGTGGAACTATATACTTGAAATCTTTAAATAATTGAAAGATTTCATCTTCTGACATAGGGTTAGGGTAGCGGGCTTCTATGCGTGCGAATTCATGCGCCAGGCGGTGGTGCATATCGTCGGGTGTGCATTCATACACATTCCCAAATGAATCCTTTAAAGCATATTTGTTGGCCCAAACACGTGCAGCCAATTCGTCTCCCTTAAAATAGGCAAGAGTGGCAGCATGAATCTCTTCCGGCGAATATACTTGCTTTTTCACGGCTTTGGTAAAATGCTAAATAGTTAGTAATTATGTGATTATAAAATTTCTTCCTTTATTCAATCAGGAATGCAATGTTACGACAATTTGCTCAAATTTGAAAGTGTTGGGCAATACAAATTTGTGAATCTTGCAAAAAACCTTGTGTTTGCAAAAATGAATAATAGGGTGGTGTGTTTGAAATCAAGGAGATAGCTATATGATGGTGGGGGAGACTTGAAAGGAAGAAGAAAGGGCAAGAATGTTAAATTACTATTTGGGGATTCATTGGACGGCAAGAGTGTTGCATAGTTTGAAAAATAGCTTTATTTTTGTAGAAAACATAAGTCTTAATACGTCGTTAATGATTGTCTATGGGGAAGTGTATGCTTCAGTGTAATGAAGGAATGTTATATGGCAGTGTCTTTATGAATGGGACATGCTTCATGTTTTTTCTGATGTTGGGGATATTGTTTTTTACAAAGCGCAATGAAAGTCATCTGAAAAAAGTACTGTCCTATATTCTGTTTTATTGGAGTCTATTGCTTTTGAAGGATATTGTATATTATTTCCCGTTTGTACAGGATAATGACCTTGTTCGTGACTTTTTCCTTTTGTTGGATATGACTGTGGTACCGACGTGCGTATTCTATGCAATTGAACTGCTAAGTCCACATATTGTGACGGGTAGGACTGTGCTATTTCATGGTGTTCCGTTTTTGCTGTGCCCTTTTGTCTTTCTGTCAGTTGGATATACGGGCTTGTTCTCGTTTTTTCTGTCGTGTGCTGTTGCATATTGCATAGGGGTATTTTTTTTCATTGTCACATGGGTGAAACGTTACAGGAAAAGAATTCAGGATATGTATTCCGATATTGACCAATTGGATGTGAAGTGGTTGTGGTTGGTGGTGTTTGTCATGTTGTTTGTATTGTTTGTATGGGTGTTGTTGAGCCAATATGTCAATTATTTAAGTGATATAGTGTATTATCTGCTCATTATGAGTGTATGGGGAATAATTTCATATAAGTCATTACAGCAGAAAACGCCTGTCAAAATAGAGGAGGCAACTGAAGAGGAAATGATTATAGGGGAAGAGCAGGAAATGGTGGAAGATAATGAATTGTCGGCTTTTCTTTCAAAAGAAATATATAGGCTGTTTGAGGTGGAAAATATTGCGCGTAATCCTCACTTGACACTCTCTGACACTGTAAAGTTGATAGGGACCAACAGAAGTTATTTTTCTGCTTACATCAATAATGAGATGGGAATGACTTTTTATGAGTTGGTCAACGGTTATCGCTTGAAATATGCAGAAGAACTTTTGAAGGCTGCAGACTTTTCCATGACACAAAGCGAGTTGGCAATGGCTGTTGGTTTTAATAGTTTAAGTACGTTTAAACGAGCCTTTATGAAAAAACATGATATGACCCCATCGCAATTCCGTCTGCAATATGTGCAACAGAATTTGCCAGATGCAGAATGAAACGGATTTTCTGTTTACGTATTGACCTTAAATTTACGTATTGACCTGTTTTATTGGGTTGCTTCTCGTTGGGATTTTCAGATATGACTACTTTATGCCTGATTTTTTATGCGATGACCCATATGTTTTTACCATATGACCCAAAGTTTTTTTGATATCTTACTAAGTTTGCAATTGAAATTTGATTGATTAAAATGGGTTCTGAACTGGGGGATTGTCTAAATGGGAGTATATAAGCTTTGTGACAATTCTGTTCGGGCAAATGCAATCCCCCTTTTTGTTTTTTCCTTTTATACAATTATGTCTTTGTTGATGGGATGGATGTGCCGTGGAGAGGATGAGTGTTCTGAATATTAACTCCAAAAAATATGCTTATGAAAAAATCAATCTCTTTGCTAGTTTTGTTATGGCTGTTCCCGTTATTTATGCAGGCAGCTATAACGGTGCGCTTGAATGCCACTTCCTGTCCTGATTGGACCAATGTTTATTTGTACACATGGAATGTTGTGGGCTCATCTATGCAATATCCTGACTGGCCGGGTACGGCATTGGCGCAGGATGCAGATGGCTATTGGACCTATACCTTTGAAGAAGGAGTAACCAGTGCTATGATTATCTTTAACAATGCTTCTAGTGCCGCTCAGACACAAGATGTGAGTGTAAATGCCTCTACTGATTATAAATTGGGTGCAAATTTGCAGGGCAATATTTGGCAATTGTTGTTTGAAAATGGTGGAAGTGCCACACCTTATGATTTCATTTCTGAAGCGTATGAAGGAGTGCCCAGTTTCTATTGTCGCATGCAGGACGGTACAGCAACGATAGTTAGTGAAACGGGAGGTAGTTTTCCCTATTATGAAACTTCGGTCCCTTATTATGGTGAGGTAGTTGTACCACCTACTGTAAATAGTACTTCATGGCAGTTTCAGAATATTTCAGTCACTGCTATTGGTGATTATGCTTTCGCTTTTTGTGGAAGCGAACTTCCTTGTACACCGGTGAATTATAGCAATACATTGATAAATAATTATTTGGGAGACTTTACTGCTGTTGACAAGGAAGGATACCAGAATTGGTATTCTACTGGTTATGGAGCAACCATGAACGGATATTCCAATGGTTCAGATAATCCTAATCAGGATTGGCTGTTGTCTCCGATATTCGATTTTACTAATGCGGGCACGGTAAGTATCAATTTTGAACATGCATTGAATTATTATGATGGTCAGAGTGAAGACAAGCCTTTTTATTTTGCCGTTTTGGTGGGTATAGACCCGACCGGCAATGGCAATCCCGATGAAATTCAATGGACACAGGAGGAATATGTATCCTATCCAGCTGGTAATAACAATACCTTTACCTCTGTTGTGTTCAATCTCCCGGTTGAATTTTGTAAGCCTAATGTTCGGATTGCTTTCCGTTATATTTCCACTGCTAATGAGGCAGCCCGCTGGCAGATTCGGAACTTTGCAGCGGTTTCAGAATGCAGTGCAGAAGTAAAGCAGGGCATTACAAAAGTGACACTTCCAGCCAGTATCACATCTATTGGTGAAGGTGCTTTCTATAAATGTGACCAATTACAAACCATACGTATATATGGCACTACAGTGCCAACTTTAGGCACAAATGCTTTTGAAGGATGTACAGCTTTGACTGCCATACAGGTGGATTGCGGCATGAAAGCACAATATTTAGCCAATGGTTGGAGCGCTTATGAAAGTTTGATTGTGGAAGTGCCCCCTATGATCTATACGGGAAGCAATCGTTCGGATTGGGGATTAGTGCAAGAAACAGTATTGCCGGATTGTGAGAATCCTACTATGTCTTTGACGGCATATGCATATGAAGGATATGAATTTTTGCGTTGGTCTGATGGTTCTACTACAAATCCTTATCAGAAAGAGGATGTAACGGATGATATTTATCTTTATGCCTTGTTTATTCCTACTGACAATGAGCCTATCACTTTACGACTTAAAAAGTCGGATGTTTATACTATTGAGACAGTTGATATCTTTTATACATATTCGGAAGGGAACATAAGTGGTGCTTCTTCGATGATGTTGGATGAAACGGGTGAATGGTACACGTGTACCTTGCGTGAGTATCCGGCAGATATTTATTTGTCAGCAACGCTGAGTATAATGGGTGAACAACAATATTGTTATTCCGAGCGGCTTCCAAATATATCCGTATCAACGGATATGGAGATAGTGGGTATATCTGGAAATGTATTACAATTGACAGTGGGAGAAGCGGGTGCATGTGCAGAGCCGGTGCAGGACTTGCAGGCTGTGTATGAAAACAACGAAATCACTCTTTCCTGGATGGCACCGGTAGGTATGCCTGAGTATTTGTCATGGGGGGATCAGATGTATAATTCGTCTTTAGGAGTAGCACAACCATTTACTTCTATGGCAGCGCAACGTTTTGATAGTGATGCACTTTTCGACTATACGGGTAGGTCACTCACGCAAGTGGCATTTGTCCCTGGCACAGTGGATGCTACTTATAAAATACAGGTATGGTGGGTCGGCGAAACCACTGAAGTGGAGGGTGAATTAACAGAAGACCGTACGCTTGTGGTAGAACAGTTGGTGGATGCTAGTCAGATTACTGCTTATGAATGGACAGAAGTGAATCTGGAACAACCGGTATTATTGGATAATGACCTGATTAATGTTCAAGGTAAAGAGTTGTGGATTGGTTATTCTGTTGAAGTGACCAATGCAAATGGTGCATATCCGTTGGCATATGATAACGGAGGAGGCATTCATAAAGACTATCAATGCAGTATGATGAATCTGAATAATGAAGGCTGGTGGACAATAGCAGATTATGGATTCTCTGGCAATTTGTTGATTCGAGGAAAAGTAGAAAATATAGACCATCCTGTGCCAGCTCCAGTACCTGCCAAAACGAAAGTGGTGACTACTAAACCAGTCGGAGCGTCTTATTCTGCTGCCAATTTAAGTATGGATATCTCGAGATCGCGTTTGGCTAATATGCCTGGTGCATTGCCTCGACCGACAACAGCTCCTGCAATGAGAGCCAATGAAGATCTCGGAGAACAGTATTATAGGATTTATCGCAATGGCATTCTGTTGGACTCATGTGTGACAACTACTTATACTGCCAGTGAGTGTACGCAAGAAAATGTAGCGTATGCAGTGGAGGTGGTAAATGGTACATGTGTTTCTCCCCAATCTATGGTATACCAGAATATATTCCCGGCACCATTGACACCTACTATCCAGATAAGTGATGTCAGTGACCAGTATATGAATGAACCTTATTATGTGGCACTTGTGACATTGGATAAATATTATCCATGTGGGGCAGTACGATATGATATATATCAGAATGGACAAACAAAGATTGCATCATTTGATGCTACATATACAGGTAGCTACATTACTTTATATCCTGGATTTGCGGTCGAACTACAAGTAAAGGCCGTTTATGATTTTGGTTATGGTGAAGTGGAATCTGACTTTTCCAATATAGTTCCTTTTGTCACAGATTGCCGTGGAAAGAATCCTGAAATCCAAGGTTTTAATGTAGATGGCAAAAAGATTACATTGAATTTTACGTTGGAAGCAGGAGATTATGCGATACAACGTGATGGAGTTGCAGTCGATACAATATATAGTGTCTATCTTTTTGCAGAAAGTGGTATGGTTAGCTATTCATGGATAGATACTACGCTGGTGGAAGGCCTAACTTATAGCTATCGGGTAGGAGCCTTATGTCAGACGTCTGAAGAAACCCTTTGGAGTGACCCGGTGCAGATAACTATTGAACCTTGTGCGGTCAGCACTAACTTCTCTCTGACTGTTAATGGGGCATATGTGTGGAATGGAGTGACCTATACGGAATCGGGTACCTATGTTCAGACTCTCAAAACTGTAAACGGCTGTGACAGTGTGGTGACAGCGAATCTGACCATTAATCCCGCTGTTGTTTTGACGTTCAAAGCACCCGTAGGTTTCTGGGATAATCCATCTTTATATTATTTCTATGAAGGTGCAGATGTAACATTGGGAGAGAAAGAGATCTTGGAACCGGAACTGTTGAAAACAGACGGACGCTTCAATTGGTGGATGGTACCAATGACCAATCCGACACCTATAGAGAAACAGACACAGGGAGAGGAGGTTATGATTGCTTTCAGAGAGAATGTTCCTCATTATACTTATTATACGCGTCAGGTACCGATGCCGGAAAGTAATACCTGCTATCTGACTGGAAATTTGTATAATCAGACGACTTGTGAAATGGGTGGATGTTGGGATGAAGGATTCCTTTATGCCATTGAATGTGAAGATGAAGATTATGAAATCTATTATGCATCATTGGTAGGCAAACAGGATGCAATGTTGAGTGAAGCTGTGCATGCTGTTATTGCCGAACCACATGTGGTTTCCTATTTCTTAGGAACGCAATTGGCGTATGATATTACGGATATGGAGAATGGTTATTCGGTTGATATCTATTCGAATTGTACGTCGCAGTATTCATTTAGTGTTTCAGATAGAGAATGCGAGTGGAATAGGGAACATGTTCTTCCTAAATCCTGGTGGAGACACGATGATAACAACCCGCAAGCCATGTATTCCGACTTGATGCATGTGTTCCCGACTGACCCGGATGTGAATTATCTGCGCAGTGCTTATCCTTACAGTGAAGTGGCCAGTCCTACCCAAACGATAGAAGGAAGTGATTGCAAGGTGGGCAACAGTACTTTCCCGGGCTATTCCAATACAGCATTTGAACCAGCCGATGAATACAAAGGTGATTTGGCACGGATCTATTTCTATATGATTACTTGCTACAATGATGTGAATTTCTCGCAAAATACTTATGCAGACGGAAGTACCAATGTGTTCTCTTATATTGGCGGCCAACCTGTGTTTACCGATTTTGCGAAGAATCTATTCCTGAAATGGCACAGACAAGACCCTGTTTCTGATAGGGAACGCCATCGAAATGATGCCGTGCAGGCCATACAAGGAAATCGTAACCCGTTTGTGGATATACCCGATTTGGCAGAATATATCTGGGGAATCAAACAAGGAGAAATGTTCACTTTTGGTGCAAATGACCCAACAGGACTGAAAAACGCAATGGATGATATACAAATAAGGGTTGAACAGAATCGTATTCTGTTGCAAATGGATGAACAGTCAGATGTCATTTTATATGACATGCTGGGACGCTTGTTGCAAGTGCATGAAGATGTTTTGGGCTCTGAAACAATAGAGGTGCAAACATCAGGTGTCTATCTGCTGAAAGTAAATGGTATGGCCTATAAGGTGGTTGTTCCATAGTATTTCCAATTATTTTTAGAATGGAGCGGAGGCTTTACTTTCGCTCCGTTTTTTATGTTTTGTTATATGCATGTAATCGGGTGAAGTGTATTTTGATAGCAGTAATTGTATTGTTAAAGCCAAGGGCATCTGTTGTGAACAAGAATCAATGTTGGCGACAGTTGTTAACTCTTGTGTGATGATTGTGTTATTTTATTAGTGAATATAAATTGATAAAAATATTTTGTCATTGTTTATGTTTTTGTTATTTTTGTCGCAATTAAACAATACGAATTTGCAGTGTCGCTTAAATATATAAGTTTTCTGTTATTGGAAATATAATAGTGTCGTGATGTTTAATGGATAAAATTTAATACTATGAGGAAACTATTACAGTATTTTTTACGCACGGCGTTTATTGTTACGCTGGCGTTTTGTGTAATGGGTGCATCTGCTTCTTTGTCTGGTGAAGTGACAATGGAAAACAAACTAACTTGTGCCCCGCCAATCAATTTGAGTATTTATGAGGTAACTCCAACTTCGGCTACATTCATGTGGAATACATTGGCCGATGAGGGTACGATTCCTGATAAATACCTGCTTGAGCTGTGGAAAGATGGTATAAAAGTTCGTACTGAAACAGTACTGGATCTGATGTATGTCATGGAGGGACTAGAAGCGGGTACGATGTATACATTATTAGTGAAAGGTGATTGTAATTATGCCTATCAGTTGATATCTCCTTCTGTTTCTGTTACTTTCACGACTCCTTGTGTAGCATTGCCTTTACCATATTTGGAAGATTTTAATGACCAAAGATCGGGTTTGCTCCCGTGCTGGACAACAGGTGGAACAAACCCTGTTACTCCTGTTTTACAAACGAATTACAAAGCGGGAGAAAATGGTGCAGCCATGAAGATTATGTCAACGGAAGCTTATAATTCTTATGCAATCTCTCCAACACTTCATGCTGTAGCATTGGAGGAACTGGAAATCTCATTTAAGGCTTTTGCCGTTGAACATTCACAGAAAGTGGAAGTGGGTGTAATGACCAACCCATATGATTTTTCGACTTATGCTCCAATTGGAATGGTTAATTTGTATTCGGATTCATGGACTGAGTATGTTTTTAACACATCTACATTGGTAGATTATGGAATAACAGGTGAGCATGATTTTTATGTGGTGTTTAATGCGGAGTCTGGTGTTGTAAATACTTATTATGTTGATGACTTGAGTGTTGTCGCATCTGGTACATGCCCGCGTCCGATAGATTTTAAGGTAACAGGTGTTACGTCAACAACAATTTCTTTGGCATGGAAAGAAAGAGGGGATGTCATATCTCGTAGTCTTTCATATAGTGCAGTTGGTGAAGAAACAAATCCTACCCAGGTTACTGTTGGTTCAAATTCTTGTACGTTGATGGGACTTCGTCCGAGTACAACATATCATCTTTTTCTTACAATGTCTTGTGGTGATGGAGTGTCAGGTATGCCTAGTAGAACACTGACAGTAACTACTCCTTGTGAACCGACAGACTTGGGAGAAGCGTATGTACCAGTTATTTCAGGTGCCCTTCCTGACTGCTGGACTGCAGTTTTGACTTCAATCGATAAGTCTTCTGGTGCAGTGTACCCCAATGCCTCTGGTTCTAAAATTAATATGCAGAAAGATAATCTTTTGGCGGTATGTGGTTTCGGCGTAGAGGCTAATACTTTACGCTTGTGCTTTACGGGTGTTTATACACCTGCCAATTCAGCATCTTTTACATCAATGACATTGGAAGTTGGTATCATGACAGATATAAATGATCCCAATACTTTTACGACAGTACATGCTGTTACATTGGAAGGCAAAAAGGATAGTGGCGGTGCAGGGACTTCTGGTGTATCTTCCGATTTTGAACTGTTGATGGATGCCGTACCAGCCGAAGGCGAATACATAGCATTCCGTGCGGGCGATGCATGTACACTGTCCAACATCAGGATTGACCCTATCCCCGACTGCATATCCCCTGTCAACATTCGCATGACCGGTTATGGCAAAGACTATGTGGAATATTCCTGGGATTCCCGCCGTGGTGTAACATCCTTCCGGGTGAAGGTCAACGGTGAGGATAAAGGTACGGTAAACGCAACCTCCTACCGTATGGAAAACCTAACCCCTGGAACATCCTATACCCATTCCTTGGAGGTCATTTCCGTATGTAACGGCGAAGACGGTGAATCTAGTAGCGAAAGTTTTACTTTCACAACCTACTGCAATCCGTTGACGGTTACCCAGGCAGAACCTTATAGCGTTTCTTTCGGTGATCCATCTGCAGGATATCCATCCTGTTGGGAGATTGTAAACGAATATCCGAAAGATCCATATTCAGGAAGTTATCATCTGCACAGTACTTCTGGTGTACAGATGCTTGCTCTTCCCGGTTTTACCAATTCATTGGATGAGTTGCGTCTTACGGTAACGTTGAATATGCCTTTAGGCAATATGCTTGTAGGTTATGTGACAGATTTGACCAATCCTGACAGTTTTGTGGAAGTTGAGAGATTTGAAGGCGGTTCGTGGGACAATACGACTTATACGGTTTCCTATCCGTCATGTCCTGACGGGTCATATATAGCTCTTGTAGCAGATGAATCAGAGACAACCCAGATCATGTTGGTAAATGCCAAAGTGGATTTGAATCCGACTTGCGTGTCTACGGTAAAGGTATCTAATCATGAGTCTACTACGACATCAATAGGAATTTCATTGGGTAGTACCCAATCAGAAACGGCTTGGGATATAGTGATTGTTCCTTCCGGTCAACCGGTAACTGATGGTGAAATTCAAACCGTCCAAACAACAAATCCGTCATTTACAGGTTTGACTCCTGGTACCAATTATGATATTTATGTTCGTCCTAATTGTGGCGAAGGTGGCATCAGCGAATGGACAGGGCCATATACAGCCGCAACATTATGCGAAATTTCTCAAATACCATATTTGATGGACTTTAGTGCAGGAATGTCACCTTGCTTCACTGTTTCCGGCAGTGTGCAATGGGAAGTCAGCGACAATTGGGGTGATATGGCCGCTAACCTTTCATCAACGACGGGCGACGCCTCTTCTGCTTTGCTCATTACGGGAGCTATTGCCATTCCGGAAGGTAAGGCTGCGCTGTTGACATTTGATATGTACCGAGGAACAGACAATTTAGGAAGTTCTTACTATCCGGAACAGAACCGTAATGTGATGAAGGTATATGTGAACAATGTTCCTTCCTTGCAAGGTGCACAATTGTTGCGTACCATCAACAACTCTTATTTGGAGCTTCCTGCCGAGTCTTCAATGGGAATGTATACCTATACCGCCAGCATCCCAGTGAATGGGGAAGAGATCTATGTGATATTTGAGCAGGTGATGAATACGTATGATGCAGGTCAGACAGACGACTGGATGAATCCTCAAGACCGTCAGGTATCTACGATAGATAATATTAAAGTGGAAGAAGCCGACGGTTGTTTTACACCGTTTGTTGAGAGTGTACAGGCGACTACGACAACAGCTGTAATTAAGGCAAAGGGAAGCACCAGTGCTACAGAATATCACTTTACCATCGGTGAAGAAACCCGTACCAGGGAAACTAATACCATTACATGGGATGAACTGCTTGCAGATATGGAATATTCCGTTACAGTGAAGACAACTTGTGAGGAAAATGGTGGTGATTCTGAAGTGTCAGTTCCATATACATTCCGTACACGTTGCAATGCATTGACATCTCCAGTTTATTCAGATGGTTTTGAAGATGGCTTGACACAGTTGCTTTGCTGGACCACCAATGGTAAATTGGAAACAGTAACCACAGCCTATGAAGGAGGTGCTGCGTTGTACTTGTCTTCAGGCTTTACTTATCTTTTGCCAGAAATGGAGATAACGGATGTTCACAATCTGGAGTTGTCGTTCATGGCTTATGGTATGGATTTAACCAACCAGATGACTATTGGTGTTGCAAAGGATGCAAACGATATTTCAGGAACATTCTCTTCCGCTAAGACAATAACAGTTAAGGATAAGAACAAGTGGCGCGAAATAGTTGTGACATTTGATAATGTTGGAGAAGATTATAGTGATGCAAATTTCATAGCCATCAACATGCCATCAGGGCAGAATGTTATAATCGACAACGTCAAAGTAGGAGAAAAATCGGCATGTCCGAAAGTGACCAACCTGAATGTGGTGGTTTATGGCGATGAATTAGCCATAACTTGGGAATCATTGGCTGATAGTACAGAATTCCTTTTGACTAAAAATGGCGAAGAGATACAACGTACGACTGTAACAAACGATCAGAGCGAAGAGGTACAATCTGTAACGTTGCCATGGGTGGAACAGAACACAGCAGGATATGTCCTTACCGCTCGTTCCGTATGTGGTACAGACAAATACAGTGAATGGACAGTTGGCTATACTTTCCGTACACCATGTAACAGAATAGAGACATTACCTTATACACAGAATTTTGAAAATTTGGGTCTGACGGCGGAAAGTTTCACTGTATTTCCAGATTGCTGGACGAAAGTGGTAATGCATGAGTGGAGTGGAACAGGTAAGATGTTGCCGGCATTGACTTATAATGACGGTCTTACCCAGGGCAAAGTTGCCTTGTGGATGTGGAATGAATGTATGGTGGCTTTGCCTGAGATGATGGAGCCGATAGGCAATCTGACCCTTACTTTCAAGGTTTATTGTGCCGGTCAGGAAGGTGAAGAGCTAGAAGTGGGCGTATTGGAATCCCTGGACCAACCAGATGCCTTTGTACTTGTAAAGAGTATACCGAAGGTAGCTGGTGAATTTATGGAGTTTGAAGTGAGCTTCACCGGTTATACAGGACGTTACATTGCATTGCGTACGCATGCCAATGATGATTACCGTCTTGATGACTTCAAGGTGTCTCTTACCCCCAACTGCCTGCGTCCGACCGGTGTTACGGTAACGTCAGTAGCGGAAACTACCGCCAATCTTTCGATAGTGGATCCGTCAGACAATACGTCCTGGGAGGTAGTGATGGTTCCGACCGGAGTTGATGTATCGGAAGGCACTGTACAGACCTTCCCGTCAAAGACGGGTGAATATACCGGTCTGCAGGGTTCCAAGATCTATGATATCTATGTTCGGGGTTGCAAGGGCGATGACAAGAGTGAATGGATGGTACAGCTGGCAGCCTGCCGCACGGATTGCGCATCCGGTTCTATTACATTGCCATTCACGGAAAGTTTCGAGGATGTGCAGATGACCAACCTGGAAAGCATGTATATCAGTGAATGCTGGACGCTCAAGCAGATAGTTCAAGGAGAACAGGGAACAGGTACGGATTACGGCGATGAGGCATGGAGTCTGGGAACAGCACATGTACATGGCGGTACTGTTGCCGCAACGCTTCTCAAGGGCCGCAACGGAGCACGCACATTGCTCATTTCTCCGAAACTGAACGTACCTGAGGCCAATGTCTATGAAGTGGTGTTCTGGATATACCGTCAGGCAGGAACGACGAAAGATCTGGAAGGTGTACGTGTATGGACGAACTACCAGCAGGATACCCTTGGTGGCCAGATGTTGGCTTACGTTCCTCACTATGGAGGAATCAAAAACGATGAATCTGTCAACACTGTGGATGAAGCCGGCTGGTATGAGTATGCAGTAGTAATACCGCAAGCAGACAATGCGTTGTATGTAATCTTTGAAGGAATTTCACAGGGTGGTGCAGATATCTATATGGATGACATCGAAATCCGTACAATCCCGTCTTGCCGCAAGCCGGAACGTGTTCTTGTAGAAGAGACGGATCCTACAAGTGTAACTATTACGATAGATGATCCAGTAGGAACGAA
>CALUKG010000019.1 GCA_944321155.1 uncultured Bacteroidales bacterium
GATACCTCACGCCAAACGAAAAATTTAAACAAATTATTAATCAGAATTCTGTTGCATTTGCAAGTTGAATTCAGCCCTTACTTTTGCAATAAAATTGCGCATTGTAGAATAACAAGACAACATGACAAACATCAAAGCTGTGAAAGCCACACTTTCTCCCTTGTGGACAGTGGCATACAATTTATTTCTCCTATTGGTCATTTGCACCCTGAGCAGACTATTATTTATCGGAGCTAACATTGACCATTTTCCCACATTGGAAATCAACCAGATGGTAGAAATGTGCTGGGGAGGAATAAGATTTGACATATCGGCCTTGATGTATGTGATGGGACTATATATGCTGCTGCAACTTATTCCTCTACGAATCAGGAAAAAAGAAGCTTATCAACAAGCAACCAGTATCCTATACACCTTATTGGGTTGCCTATTTATCATTGCCAACAGTCTTGACACCATGTATTTTCCTTTTACAGGCCAACGGACTACCTGCGCCTTTTTCACAGAAATGGGAAATGAAAGCAATCTGACCAAAATATTGCTGCATGCTTTATGGGAAAACTGGCTTGTCACTCTTGGGTGTCTGATGCTTTGTGCAGGATTGTTCTTTGGACACAAACGGCATTACAAGGCAGATATGCCTATACAGAAAGGTTTGTATTACCCCCTGCACTCCGCTATCCTATTGCTTACCATCTACTTTGCTGTGATTGGAATACGAGGTGGATTCGGCGCATACACCCGCCCCATGAACATCAGCAATGCCGCCCAATACACCAACAAGCCATCTGAAACAGGCATCGTACTGAACACTCCTTTTAGTCTGATACAGACCATTACAGCCCAGACATACGTTGACCCAAACTATTTCAAGACAGAAGATGAACTGAATGCCGTGTTCACACCCGTACACCAACCCGATACCACCCGGCAGTTCAGACCTCTGAATATTGTGGTCATTATTATGGAAAGCTTCAGCAAAGAATATATAGGAAGCCTTAATACCGATTTGGCGGATGGCAATTACAAAGGCTATACCCCATTTTTGGATTCTCTGATCACAGAAAGCTATACATGGAAACACAGCTTTGCCAATGGGGTTAAAAGCATAGACGCCATGCCATCCGTGTTGGCTGGCATTCCGTCTTTGATACAACCATACATCACCACCCCTTATGCCAACAACGCTATCCAATCAATTGCAGAACGACTGAAGCACAAAGGCTATTACTCCGCTTTCTTTCATGGAGCGCCCAATGGTTCCATGGGTTTTCAGGCATTTGCCAGCTCTGCCGGATTTACCGACTATTACGGCATGGATGAATATGGGAAAAAAGAAGATTTCGATGGCACATGGGCCATTTGGGACGAACCTTTTTTCCAGTATTTTGCGGAGGAAATGGGGCATTTCCAACAACCATTCGTAACAGCCATTTTCAGTGCGTCTTCCCACCACCCGTTTAAAGTACCGGAAGCCTACAAAGACTCATTCCCCAAAGGCATACACCCCATACACGAATGCATTGGATATTCAGACCATGCATTACGCCGCTTTTTTGAGAAGATGAAAAAATACGAATGGTTTGATAAAACCCTCTTTGTCATAACAGCAGACCACACTAACCACTTGAGTGACCCGAACTACACAACCGACTGTGGACGCTATGAAATTCCCATCATCTTCTACTTGCCCAACAGCGAATTAAAGGGTATGGACAATGGCATAATCCAACAAACCGATATCATGCCCACTCTACTGGATTATGTTGGATATGACATACCTTATATTGCATTCGGCAAAAACGCTCTGGATTCCACCAGCGGAGAATACGCTGTCAACTACAACAATGGCGTGTATCAATTGTTTGAAGACAGTCTGATGTTACAATTCGACGGAAAGCAAACCATAGCAGCCTACAATTACATTGCGGACAGGCAACTGAAAAACGATATCAAAAATGAATACAACACACAAAATACAGAACTTTTTTTAAAGGCCTATATCCAACAATACATTGAAAGGATGAAAAACAACAAGCTTTTTATCGAATAAAATCCGTAAAAAACGCTCAGTTTTGTGCTATAAAAACATGTTGTTAAATTACTTTTTCCGCAAAATAGAATGTGGAGTTAGCAAAAAAGACAAGTCAAAAAGCGCATATTGCAATCTACAGATTACAAAGCGGGAGCAATACAAAAAAATATCGTAACCCTTTGTTATTTGGACAGATATTCTTACCTTTGCAGCGTTTTTTCAGGGATCTAATAACCTCCTGAAATAAGGTAGCAAGCTAACCATTTTAATTTATAAGTATAACTTTTAATTCAAACGAAAATGATTAAAGTAGGTATTAACGGATTTGGCCGTATCGGACGCTTTGTTTTCCGTGCTGCCCAAACTAGAAATGACATCCAAATCGTAGGTATCAATGACCTATGCCCAGTTGACTATTTAGCTTATATGCTTAAATATGACACCATGCACGGCCAATTCGAAGGCACAGTTGAAGCTGATGTAGAAAAAAGCCAATTGATCGTAAATGGTAAAACTATCCGCGTAACTGCAGAAAAGAACCCAGCAGACTTGAAATGGAACGAAGTTGGTGCTGAATATGTAGTGGAATCAACTGGTTTGTTCTTGACCAAAGAAAAAGCACAAGCTCACATCGAAGCTGGAGCTAAATATGTTGTTATGTCAGCTCCTTCTAAAGACGACACCCCTATGTTCGTTTGCGGTGTAAACGAAAATTCTTATGTAAAAGGAACTCAATTCGTTTCTAACGCTTCTTGTACTACCAACTGCTTGGCTCCTATCGCTAAAGTATTGAACGACAACTGGGGAATCACTGATGGTTTGATGACTACTGTACACTCAACTACCGCTACTCAAAAAACTGTTGACGGTCCTTCTTTGAAAGACTGGCGTGGTGGCCGCGCTGCTGCTGGCAACATCATCCCTTCTTCTACCGGTGCTGCTAAAGCTGTAGGTAAAGTAATTCCTTCATTGAACGGAAAATTGACTGGTATGTCAATGCGTGTTCCTACTTTGGACGTTTCTGTAGTTGACTTGACTGTAAACTTGGCAAAACCTGCTAAATACGAAGAAATCTGCGCTGCAATGAAGGCTGCTTCAGAAGGCGAATTGAAAGGTATTCTTGGATACACTGAAGACGCTGTTGTTTCTTCTGACTTTTTGGGAGACGCTCGCACTTCTATCTTCGACGCAAAAGCTGGTATCGCTTTGACTGATACTTTCGTTAAAGTTGTTTCTTGGTATGACAACGAGATCGGTTACTCTAACAAAGTATTGGATTTGATTGCTCACATGGCAAAAGTTAACGGATAATCGTAAACAACAAATATCCCAATCAAACGGTCGTCATATAGGCGACCGTTTTTTTGTGCCTGAATGTGAAGCGGATAGCCACACTATTTTTTAGAATTCGAAAAGAAAGATGTATCTTTGCATGCAAAACAGCCTAAATTAAGTTGGAATGGGTATTTTTGACAAATTATTCGGTAAAAAAGAAAAACTGGATAACGGCTTGGAACAGACACGCCAAAGCGTATTCAGCAAAATCTCGCGCGCAATCGTTGGAAAATCAAAGGTTGACGAAGATGTATTAGACCAATTGGAGGAAGCACTGATTACCTCTGATGTTGGCGTAGAAACTACACTGCGCATCATCGAACGCCTGGAAGCCCGCATTGCACGCGACAAGTATATGAACACAAACGAGCTGAACAGTATTTTATGCGAAGAAATCAGTTCGTTGCTTGCCGAAAACGAGACTACTCAAGTAAACGACTTTACAGCAGAATTGCCATGCAAGCCATATGTTATCATGGTGGTGGGCGTCAATGGTGTTGGAAAAACGACTACCATAGGCAAACTGGCTTACCTATTCAAGAATGCCGGAAAGAAAGTATATCTGGGAGCTGCAGATACATTTAGAGCAGCCGCAATTGAACAACTGGAGATATGGGGTGAAAGAATCGGCGTTCCTGTTATTAAGCAAAAAATGGGTTCTGACCCGGCTTCCGTAGCTTACGACACACTATCATCAGCCAAGGCAAATGACGCTGATGTAGTTATTATCGACACAGCCGGTAGACTACACAACAAAATCAACCTCATGAACGAGCTCAGCAAGATAAAAAATGTGATGCAAAAAATTGTACCCGATGCACCACATGAAATATTGCTTGTGCTGGATGGTTCTACAGGACAAAACGCTTATGAACAAGCCAAACAATTCTCAAAAGCCACACAAATCAATGCTTTGGCCATTACCAAATTGGATGGTACCGCCAAAGGAGGGGTGGTTATTGGCATTTCCGACCAATTTAAAATACCCGTCAAATATATAGGTATTGGAGAAGGAATGGACGACTTACAGCTATTTGACAAACAATTATTTGTAAAATCGCTGCTAGGACAAAAGATTGAATAGCAAACAGATGGACGGGAAATAAGAACAACAAAACTTTTTTTCGGAAAATCATCGGCATTCCAAAATAATGTCGTATATTTGCCGACCAAATTATATAGACATAAAATTAGTATAAAACAAACACTTCGAAGAGAGGGAAACAACGCAAACGAGACTCATAATGGGAATTCAAAAAGGAGATAACAAAGAGTTGCCAAACCGCATCAATGACCAAATCAAAGGTCTGAAAGAGGTTCGCCTGGTAGGCGACAACATAGAACAAGGCATATACCCTTTTGCAGAAGCAATGCGAATTGCTGACGAGTTGGAATTGGATCTCGTGGAGATTTCCCCGAATGCCAATCCGCCTGTATGTAAAATCATTGATTACCAAAAATTCCTATATCAACAGAAACGCAGGGAAAAGGAACAAAAGGCAAAATCAACGAAAGTGGTTGTCAAGGAAATCCGTTTCGGTCCTCAAACAGATGACCATGACTATAATTTTAAGTTGAAACACGCACAAGGCTTCCTGAAAGAAGGATGTAAAGTTAAAGCTTATGTATTCTTCAAAGGACGTTCTATATTATTCAAGGAACAAGGAGAATTGTTATTGCTTCGCTTTGCCAACGATTTGGAAGACATCGCAAAAGTAGAACAACTGCCGAAACTTGAGGGCAAGAAAATGTTTTTGTTCTTAAGCCCCAAAAAATAAGGAACATTATTTATCAATTAAAATAAGTACTAACATGCCAAAAATGAAGACTAATTCCGGTGCCAAAAAAAGGTTTACCCTTACCGGATCAGGAAAGATCAAAAGAAAACATGCTTTTAAAAGCCACATTCTGACCAAGAAGACCAAAAAGCAAAAACGTAACTTGACACACGCAGGTCTTGTTGACAATGCAAATGTAAAGAGCGTACGCGAAATGCTTTTGCTCCGCTAATCAGAATCTAACTTTAAGTTTTCTAAGTAATCAACCGAACGTTTAGCCATAAGTGCGTTTTACGAAACGCCGCTAACATTCACAAATTCATTTAATTATGCCAAGATCAGTAAATCACGTTGCTTCACGTAAAAGAAGAAAAAGAATTTTAAGCCTCACGAGAGGATATTTTGGTGCACGTCGCAATGTTTGGACAGTTGCCAAAAACACATGGGAAAAAGGTTTGCAATATGCTTACCGTGACCGCAAGAACAAAAAACGCAGCTTCCGTGCTTTGTGGATTCAACGTATTAACGCTGCCGCTCGCTTGGAAGGCTATTCATATTCACAATTAATGGGTGCTTTGCACAAATCAGGAATTGAAATCAACCGCAAAGTATTGGCTGACCTGGCCATGAACCACCCAGAAGCTTTCAAAGCTATCGTTGCAAAAGCTAAAAACGCATAAGCAGCAGAAGAATAGTATTATACTGCAAAATCAGAATAAAAGGGTAGCCTGCTTTGGTTACCCTTTTATTGTAAAGAGAGAAACCACATTCATCACAAACTTATCAGGATGGAAAACAAACCTTTATATATAGAAGAATTCAATTATCCGCTGGAAGACGAACGAATTGCCAAATATCCGCTACCGGAACGAGACCATTCCAAACTATTACTTTACAAACAAGGGCAAATCAGCGAAGACTTATTCTACCATATCGGCAAGCATTTACCTCCAAAAGCCTTGCTGGTATACAATAATACAAAGGTTATTCAAGCCAGACTGATATTCCACAAGCCCACGGGCGCACGAATCGAGATATTCTGCTTGGAGCCATTGGCTCCACATGATTATAGCCTCTCATTGGCATCCACTAAAGCATGTGAATGGAAATGCCTTATTGGCAATTTGAAAAAATGGAAAGATAACCATATTAGCATGCCCATCGGAAATAGTGGGCATATACTCACTGCCGAACGAATGGAAAGCCAGGGAAATACACACAGAATACGTTTCAGTTGGAACGACGAGACACTCAGTTTTGCCGAGATTCTGGAACAATTGGGCGAACTTCCCATACCGCCCTATTTGAACCGTGCTACAGAGGAAAACGACAAGAAAACATATCAAACCGTTTATTCCAAAATCAAAGGTTCTGTAGCCGCGCCTACTGCCGGTCTACACTTCACGGACAAGGTATTGGACGAATTAAAAGAAGACGGCATCAGCATGACCGAAGTAACTCTCCATGTGGGCGCAGGAACATTCCAACCGGTAAAAGTGGAGGATGCGAACCAACACACCATGCACACGGAAACCATTGCGGTAGAACGCAAAGCCATAGAAGAAATAAGGAATCATCTTGGCAATATCATCGCCGTTGGAACAACATCCGTTCGCACATTGGAAAGTCTATACTTTTTAGGATGCATCGACTGGGAAGAAGGAGAACTCCCTACCGTTTCACAATTTGCTCCTTACCAAAAGGTATACACAGAAACTTCAGTAGAGGCTTTGGACAAATTATTGGCAAAAATGTCCAATCTGCACATGGAAACCTTACATGCCTCAACACAAATCATGATTAAACCTGGATACGAGTTTAGAATCATAAATGGCATGATAACTAATTTTCATCAGCCTAAAAGTACGTTGCTTTTACTAGTATCAGCCTTTATTGGGAAAGACTGGGAAGAGGTCTACAAATATGCGTTAAGCCACGAATTTCGCTTCCTAAGTTATGGAGACAGTTCATTATTATTACCCAAGACAAATAAGCCACTTTCAAAATGAAAGCAGAAAAACATCACATTTGACACTAAAAACTAACAATTCAAAAGAAACAAACAAAAGAACAGACTATTCAGCAACAAAAACAATAAAATATCAGAAATTTCATAACAAAAACAGAGATTAGAAGGCAAAACTATCAGTTATAATTTATAAGCAAATCACTGAAAAAAGTCGGAAAACGTGCTGAACAACATGTTTTATTCTATTGCAGATATGCATAAAATCCATTTACTTTGCCATCGACAATTAAAACAACACAATCTTTTTTATACCTTAAAAAACTAATACCTATAGAAAGCGGGACTTTGTGAAAAGTCCCGCTTTCTGTTTTACACCACCTCAATCTCCATAAAAATCCAAGAAAACGATAACCAATCAAAATCCTCAATCACATATAACTGGTGAAAAAAAGTATTTAAAAGAAATCACACTTCCTATTACAAACATACTTTTAATGTCCTCTACAAGATAAAAAAAGTATAATAAGAAGAGTAAATACAAATGTTTTTGTACTTTTGCCGCTGTAGAAATAATTTTCAACTCATAAAATTCCAACAATATGAAAAAAATCAGTTTTGTATCATTGCTTCTCATGCTATGTACACTGAGTGTACTTGCACAACAACCTGTAATAAAATTTGAGAAGACCACTCATGATTTTGGAACCATGAAAGAAGCAGACGGTAGAGTTACTACTGTATTTGAATTTACCAATGAAGGCGCCACTCCTTTGGTGGTTAGTAAAGTAAGAGCTTCTTGTGGATGCACGACACCCAATTGGACAAAAACACCTATTGAACCTGGCCAAAAAGGTAATATCACGGTTACATATAACCCAATGGGTAGACAAGGCGGCCCATGGCAAAAATCCATTACTGTTACATCCAATGCAACCACACCTACAACCCGCCTTATTATCAAAGGTAACACTATCTCTAAATCAGCCCAACCTGTTGACGCATATCCTATCAAAATTAACGGTTTAGGACTCAAAACAAACACTTACCAATTTGGCAATATCAAAAAAGGCAATATAATTGAGAAAAGTATTGAGCTGGCCAATACGACAAAAGATCCTGTCCGCATCGAACTGGTTTCTTCAGCTAAATATATTGAAACCTTAGCTACTCCTGAACTTGTTGAACCGGGAAAGACCGCTATGCTGAAAGTACGCTTTGACAGCAAAGCATGCCAGGAATGGGGTCCAATCCGCGAAGAAGTTCATTTACTTGTGAATGGTTCTACAGAAGCTTCTGAAAAGAACCGCTTAAGCGTTATTGGCAATGTGATTGAAGACTTCAGCAATCTGAGCACAGAAGAACGCCAACAAGCTCCTATTGCCGAATATAGCACTATCAACGTAAATCTTGGAACCATTAAGGCAGGAAGCAAAGCGACACAAAAAGTGTCTATCAGCAACAAAGGCAAAAAAGCCCTTGCCGTTCGCCGCATTGTAAACAACAACAAGAGCAACATTACCGCCAGCATCAACAAAACAAACATCAATAACGGCAAAAAAGCCGATTTGAAGATTGAAGTAAATACCAAAGATTTAAAACCTTCTACCTATCGTCGAAACATTACCGTGATTACAAATGATCCTGATCACGTTAATACTATGATATCGATTGTTTGGAAAGTGGAAGAATAACAAAAAAACAAAGACATGCAATACCATCCTGAAAACGAGCCCCAACATATAGGACTAAGCGTAAACGAAGGTGTGAGCGACGTTCCTATTGTGAATCCTTATGCCAGACCACGGCGCAAACGCCAGCACTTTTTTGTAGACGAATATACAGACGCCATACTAAAAGGTGACATGACGATGCTGAGCCGTGCTGTCACACTGGTGGAGAGTTCTCTGCCTAGCGACCAAGCCACCGCCCAGGCAGTCATTGAAAGATGTCTGCCTTATGCAGGAAAGTCCATCAGATTGGGAATTACCGGTGTGCCCGGTGCAGGCAAAAGTACCTTTATCGACGAGCTTGGCATATTGTTAACACGTAAGGGACATAAACTTGCAGTCTTAGCCATTGACCCTAGTAGCGAACGGAGTAAAGGAAGTATTTTAGGGGACAAAACCCGAATGGAGCGTTTGTCAACAGACAACAATGCTTTTATTCGTCCTTCTCCTTCTGCTGGTTCACTAGGAGGTGTTGCACGCAAAACCAGAGAAAGCATCATATTGTGCGAGGCAGCAGGATTTGACGTCATATTTGTTGAAACTGTTGGTGTAGGACAAAGTGAAACCGCAGTCCACTCTATGGTTGACTTTTTCCTGTTACTGCAACTAGCCGGTACCGGTGATGAACTGCAAGGCATCAAACGCGGTATCATGGAAATGGCAGATGGCATTGCCATCAACAAATGTGACGGTAACAATGTAGAAAAAGCCAAAGTTGCCCGCAGCCAATTCCAGAATGCATTGCATCTGTTCCCACCTCATGAATCCGGATGGTCACCAGAAGCAATCACCTGTTCAGCAGTAGAAGGGAATGGTGTACCCGAGATATGGGATATGGTTGAGCGTTATATTGACTTTACGAAAGAAAACGGCTATTTCAACGAAAAAAGGACAAGACAAGCAAAATATTGGATGTACGAAAGTATAAATGAGCATTTACGCAATCACTTCTATCAGAACGAAACAATAGAAAAACTGTTGCCACGTTTTGAAGAACAAGTATTGAAAGATGAAATCAGTTCATTTGTTGCAGCCAATAAACTATTGGAAACATATTTCAAAATCATAAAGGATTAAGGAAACCCTTGATAGGAAATAGCAAATACCCGCTAAACAACAAAGCCTTTTCATTGAAAAGGCTTTGTTGTTTCTACAGAAGGAGTATATTATTAATGAGACTATTATTGCTTTATCGAACCATTTTATACCAACTCTTTTATATAGTAGTACATAAAAAACGCAGAAATAACTAATTTGAGCAATGTACCGGCAATAAAACCGACGAAAGCTCCCACACCAGCCCTAAAGGCTTCATTGGATTGTTTCCCTGCCAACAGTTCACCGATAACCGCACCAATAAAAGGGCCTAATACAATTCCCCATGGTCCAAAAAATATTCCTACAAGAACTCCAATTGTACTACCCCATATCCCATATTTAGTACCTCCAAACTTCTTAGCTCCCCACGCAGGAATGAAATAATCGAGAAGCTGAACTACTACAACAGCCCCACCCCACAGCAAAAGGAAAGTCAATGAAAAATCCGCATAAGAAGAAGCATGCAACAGAAGCAAGCCCACATAAGCCAAAGGGACTCCCGGAAGTACCGGCAAGATACAACCGACAAAGCCAATTAGAATACAAATCGCGGCTAAAACGACTAAAACTACATCCATAAACAAGATTTCTATCAATAGTACATTGATTTTGCAAGCAAAGATAGCAATTTCAACCTGCGAATCACAAAAAATAGCATAAAATTATCGGCTCAAAGTTTTGGAATTAAATTTCTTTGCGTAAATTTGCGTCCCGTAAAGTAGAATGAAAACACTAAAAAACTGAGTATAACAATGAAATCGGTCATCAGAATCTTATTAGGAATCGCTATCGTATTTTTAGCTTACCTTTGTGTAACCAGTGTATTAACACCTATTCGTTTTGAACAAGAGAAAGCAAAACGTGAAAAGGTTATTGTAAAACATTTGATTAACATCCGTGCTGCAGAGCTGGAATATAAAGAACAGAACGGTCATTATACAGCAGATAGAGACAGCCTGATTACTTTCTTGCAGACAGCCAAGAAGAAAGAAGTAAGAAAAGAGGGAGCTTTGACCGAAGCACAATTGGAAGCAGGTTTGACAGAATCAAAAGCTGTTAAAATCATAGAAAAAGGAGATTTGAAAGAAATCGAAGCTAACGGCTTGCAAGGATTCCGCCGTGATACGGTTTACAACGATATGTTGCAAAGTTTATATAAAGGCGAGTATACCAAAGAAACCATTGCAAACCTGTTTGTTATCCCATTCAGCAATGGAAAACATTTTGAAATTGAAGTCAACAACTCATACATGAGTTCTTCTAATATCAATGTACCTCTATTTGAAGCCAGAGCTTCTTTCGACAGCTACTTGAGCGACTTGAACAAGCAAGAACTTATCAATGCCAAGGATATTGCAAAAACAATGGAACGTTACGCAGGCTTAAAAGTTGGTTCAGTAGTTGAGCCTAACAACAACGCCGGTAACTGGGAATAATTGTTCCCTAGACTACATATGCAAAAAAGCATACCATATAAGCTATCCATCCGCATAGAAGCGGATGGATTTTCTTTTGTATTGGCACAGAGCGAAAAAACACTATTGAAACGACAATTGCGGTGCAACAAAAATGAACTGGTCAATAAACTCGTAGCAGAACTGCAACTGCAGAACCTATCAGAAAAACCATTTGACCAAGTGGAAGTAATCATTCACTCATCCACAGCTCAATTGGTTCCCTGCGAAATCTACAGAAAAGCAGATGAAACACAGTGGTTGCAGTTGAAAAACCAAGACAAACTATATGTTGCCTCCGATTATATAGACATATATGGGTGTTACAACATATTTGCTACTGACCTGAAGCTATATAATGCCATAAAGGCAGTCTTGCCATCACAAACAGCTTTCAAGCATGCGCTAACGAAGCTCATTATACAACCTGTCCACAGCGATACCTGTTTGAGAATTTTCCAAGGGAATAAATTTATTGATATCTGTGCCATTCAGCAGGGAAAATTGCTTTTGGCAAACACGATTGCTATAGAAAATGATGCAGATGCAGCCTATTGGATAATGAACGTGATTGAACAACTCAATCTCACTGTTAAAACTGACGATATTGAAATACAGTCAGAAACATCATCGAGTTTACGAAATATATTAAACGAATTATTACAATAAAAAGATGCGGATTATCAGCGGAAAATTCAAAGGAAAAAGAATCACTCCTCCTCAAAACATAACAGCAAGGCCCACAACTGACTTTGCAAAAGAAAGCCTTTTCAATCTGCTCAACAATAGAATAGACCTGGAAGATGCGGATGTACTCGACCTTTTCTCTGGAACAGGAAGCATCAGCCTTGAATGCATATCACGTGGTGCTAGAGAAGTGATTGCTATAGAAATGGCACAAAGACAGGCTGACTTTATCAGGAAAACCATAGCACAACTCAACATAAGCAATCTCAGACTGCTCCGCACAGATGTGTTCCGCTTTCTCGGCTCCTGCAAGATTCAATTTGATTTTATCTTTGCTGACCCTCCTTATGATTTACCAACATTGCCCACTCTACCACAAATCATCTTTGAACGAGGCTTACTTAAAGAAGATGGCATATTTGTATTGGAACATCCGGAAAAGTACAATTTCTCAGAACACCCACATTTTTGCGACCACCGCAACTATGGAAGTGTAAACTTCACTTTTTTCAAGTAGCATGATTTACTATATCGGAATAGGAACCAACCTCGGGGATAAACAGGAAAATATCTCAAGGGCTTTGAAACTCATTCAAGAGCGTACAGGAAAGATTTTAAGACGTTCCAAGGACTTCATTTCAGAACCATGGGGATTCTCATCGGAGAATACATTCCTAAACATTGCCATTGCATTGGATTCCGAACTATCTCCAATCGATTTGCTACATCAGACACAAGCCATTGAACGGGAAATGGGGCGAACCTACAAATCAGTCAATGGTATCTATCATGACCGTATTATCGATATTGACTTGCTGGAATGTGAAGGCATCACCATTCATAGTACAGAACTGAGCCTGCCCCACCCACTTATCAACCAACGTGATTTTGTATACATTCCTTTACTTGAAGTGAAAACGCAAGAAAATCACCTTTAACCTCTCTACGCCTTGACTACAACTGCCACCAAGCCCATATACTCACACATAAAACAGTAAGCAGCCAGATAGCAGATATAAGGTATCTGACAATAGCAGAGCAAGCGGAAAGAGATTTACCAGAGTGCAACAGAGATGGACGGAACTTCTTCAATACGCCATAAACTAACAGAGCCATCAATACACCTACAATCGCTCCTCCTAAAATATCACCAGGATAATGTACTCCCAAATACATGCGCGAATAACAGTTTAAAATCGCCCATAAAAACAGGAATATCGTATTGAATCTGTCACGTGACAATAAGCCAAACAATAATGACAGACCGATTGTATTGGCGGCATGCGATGATACAAAGCCAAAACGGCCACTTCGATAGCCATTTACCAAATGCAAAACCCCTTCCAGCTCTGGAACACGAGAAGGGCGAGGACGTTCAACCAAAGGTTTCAATATGGAAGAAGATACAAAATCAGCCAACCCAACACACAATACCATTGCCCCGATAATCCACCAAGCATTTTTTCCCCAACGCTTTATGACATAATAGACCAAAGCCACATACAAAGGCAACCACGTAAGCTTTTCGGTATATATGGGGATAAAAATATCTCCAAAAGCACTATAAAAGCTATTGATATAGACTAACAGGGCCGTATCAACCTCAATAAGGAAGTTCATATCAGGTATTATATTCTTTCCAACATCTGTTTCTCAATCCAACCGCGGTTACCGTTAGCCAAATGAATCTCATACCAGTCGCCAACCGCATCTGCAATGCGTACTTTTGTTCCCTCATGCAATACAAAAAGGTCAGTGCCACTCATATCGGGCGCACTCTTTACTGTCGCTACACCTTGAAGAATAATGGCGTCCGTACGTTCTACATAATTATGGCGTGCCACACCGGCAAAGATGCCCGTCAACAAACTTACCAAGATGAATACGACGGCCATATGGAAAGAGAATTTCCTCAAAATAAGACGTTTGGCAAATGCAAAACTCAAGAAAAGTAACGCACAGGCAACAAAACATCCTATGCTAATATATGCCCACACGTTTGATGTCAAGGACTGAATCAAAGATTCAATCCATACAGACAGAAAAGATTTCTGTGTATTTTGAATATCATCAACCACACGTTGCTGTGCCAATTGCAAATTGTATTTTGCATCTGTATAAAAAGGCTTCAAGCGCAACGCACGTTCATAATTCAGTATTGCCTTGCCTATCTCATTCTGTTTGTAATAGGCATTGCCCAAATTATAATAAACTTCCGGTGCAATTCCTTCCTCTTCCAGCACCTGTGTATATAATTCAGCCGCTTGTCCATAATCACCTTCTGCATAGGCCTGATTGGCGGCTTCATAATTGGATGACATTGAAACAAATGCCACCAACAGAAAACACATAACTATATAAGCTCTCTTCATATCCTGCTACTTCTTGATTTTTTCATCCAAACTACTAATCAAATTTACAACCTGTTCATATAACTCTCCCATCGGATTTTCACCTGTAATTGGTGCATAACGTGCATACTCACATGTATCCAGAACCTTAACCAATTCGTCAATCAATTCTGCCGGAACTTCACGTCTTTCCAATTCACCTGCTACATTGTCACGGTTCAGACTGGAGGTAGGCATTGACAATTTATCACCCAGATAATTCCATACAGCTTTGAGCACCTCTTCATAAAATGCCTCTTTCTTATTCTCTTTCCAGAGTTTCTGTGCCAGCTTCAATCTCCTCTGCGCCATCTTATTCGCTTTCTTGTTTTTCACCTTGGCAATATCGGCATTCTCTCTAATCTGTTTTCTGAAGAAAACGAAAAGAATGACGGTCAAGCATAATGGCAATAAATAGTATAACCAATAGCGCCATGTTCCAAACAACAATTCACGCTTTTCCATCAGTACAACAGGGCTGGTATGGATATAGCGTATATCGGTTGACAATTGCTTCACATCTTCCTTACCCACATAGGTAACTCCCACAGGACCTGCAACCGTATCACCAGCTCCTTTACTTACATTCAATGTATAGGCGTCCGTCCGTAGGGTTTTATAGGCCCCCGTTTTCGTGTCAAAATAAGACCATTCAACAGAAGGTATGTTGTATGTACCTGAAGCACGCGGGATAATCAGGTATTCTATTGTCTTCTTGCCCGACATACCATTCGACGTATTCTTAAATTGATTGGTCACTTTGGGATCATATACCTCAAGACCGGCAGGAAACTCAATTTCGGGACTCTTAATCAGTTTCATATTACCACTTCCAGCGATTTCAATCTTCAAAGTTATCGCTTCATTTGTAGTAACAGAAGATGAAGTCAGGTTGGAATTCATGTCAAAAGAACCTACCACTCCAGAATAGGAAGCCGGTTTTCCTTGTGGAAGCGATTTTACATGAATGGTTACTCCCGGAGCCCGCAATGTTTTAGTCACATTGGTATAAGTATCAAAGAAATCATCAAAGATGCTGCGCACCTGAGAACGGTTTTGTACACGTACAACCGCATCAAATGTAGCATCATCAATCTTTATTTCACCATCATGCTGTGGATATAGCAACATCTGAGCCAATACGGCAGAAGCATAGTTTCTTCCATTGTAATGCTCATAAGTCAATTGATTATTATCGCTCAAATCAATATCCTGCTTCAGGAAACCGGTGAAATCAGGAAACTTGGAACCGGTAAATTGACGTACATCCACAAGGGTATATAAACGATATGTCAAGACAATACATTCTTGTTCATAAACATTGGTCTTGGAAACAATAGTACGCACAAACAGATTATCATTGGATATCGCATTACCCGAAGGCTGATCGACCCTACCTCTATCATTACTTTGTTCACCACTAGGAGTTTCATCCGGCGGAAGAACTTTGATCTTGAGGCCATTGGATGTATATTTATTCCCTTTCACGCTAACCGTCGCAGCAGGAATGGTAAAAGTACCTTCCTTCTTGGCCATCAATGTATAGGTGAAAGTATGCGTAAAAGAAGAGCTACGCTTACCGTTAATGAACTGTGTACTACCACTTCGTGATTCAAATGGACCTGCCAGAATATCAAAATCGTGCAATTCCGGTGCACGCAAATCCTTAGCTGAAGCATTGACCGTATATACCAATTGAAATGGTTTGTTCAGAATAACCGATGAAGGTGCTGAGGCCTTAAATGTCACTTCATCAGCTTGCGCCACACATACAGTGGCCAATAGTATAAAAATTATGCTTAATAATTTTCGATTCATGCTACCAATCTTTTTCTGCATTTCTTGTTCCCTTATATTGTGCCTTTTGTGCTTTCTCTTGAGCTTCTTTCTCATCCTCTTCTAAAGCCTGCAAAATCCGTTCAGCATTCTCCTTGGACATCTGTTGGTCTTGCTGTTGCTGCTGTTGTTGCTGTTCCTGCTTATCTTGTTGATTTTGCTGGTTCTTATTTTGCTGCTGGTCTTTCTTATCCTGCTGTTGCTGTTGGTCCTGCTGGTTTTGTTGATTTTGCTGCTGTTGCTGTTGTTGTTTGCACATTTCCTGAGCATAAGCAAGATTATAGCGCGTTTCATTGTCTTTGGGATTTTGCTTTAGCGACGCTTTATAGGCTTCTACCGCCTCTGCATATTGCTGTTTGGCACAAAGAGAATTGCCTATATTATGGTTGACTGCACTCAAACGGCCTTTATCATCTCCTGCCACGGCAGCTGCCGCTTTATATTGCTCCAAAGCCTCATCATATTTTTCCTGTTTGAAGAGTGCATTACCCAGATTGTACAAACCTTCAAAAGACTTTGGATTACGTTCCAAAGCCTTTCGGTATTCCACTTCTGCATCAACATAACTGCTGTCTCTATATTGTCTGTTGCCTAAACGCACGTTACGTGCTTCCTGTTGTGCAAAAACGCAAACACTGCAGCAGGCAAAAAGCATCAATACATAATATTTTATTCCGTTGACCATTTATTTATATAAATTGATTTTACTCAAACGTTTATTTCTACGACCAAAAATAAAGAACTCTATCACCAGTAATATAAGAGCCAATATCACAAAAGACTGATACTGCTCATTGTATTCCGAATAGACACGTGTTTCCAACTCCGACTTAGCCAGTTTTCCAAGCTCTTTCTGCAATGTCCTTTGAGCTGCATTGGTATTGTCAACACGCAAATACATTCCACCTCCTGCTTGTGCAATCTGACGGCACATCTCCTCGTTCAGTTTTGACACTACCACATTACCATCCTTGTCCTTGCGGAAACTCATTGAACCTTCCAAAGGAATCGGGCTTCCTTCCGGTTTACCCACTCCGAGAACAAACACCTGGATTCCTTTCTCTTTAGCCAATTTAGCCGCACCTATCGCATCATCCTCGTGGTTTTCACCGTCCGTTATCAAAATGATAGCGCGTGATGCCGTGCTTTCTGCGCCAAACGATTTAATACTCAGGTCTATTGCCGAACCGATAGCCGTACCTTGACGTGCAACCAAACTCGGAGAGATTGACGACAAAAACATTTTTGCCGACACATAATCACACGTTATCGGCAACTGGGTATAGGCGTCACCAGCAAACACAACAAGTCCTACCTTGTCTTCTGTCATTCCGTCTATTATCTTTGAAAGCAACTGCTTGGAACGCCCTAAACGACTGGGGGCCACATCCTGTGCCAACATGGAATTTGACACGTCCAAAGCAACCATAACCTCCATACCCTGACGTTTAACTGTCTGCTCTTTCACTCCAAATTGAGGACGAGCCAACGCCACTATCAACAAAACCAAAGCCAATATCTGAATATAGAACTTGAATTGAGGACGCACCATTGAAACATTAGGCATATATTGGGCCAACAACTCTGGATCGCCAAATGACTGCAATTTCCGTTTACGTCTGATGGTGTTCCATATAAACAGCATCACCAGCAAGGGCACGATAAGCAGCAAATATAAATATTCGGGTTGAGCAAATCTGAACATACTATCTTCTCCTTCCTTTTATGGCAACTTACGCAACAAGGTATTACGCAACAGCAATTCCACAAACAAACATAACAATGACAATGCGACAAACAAACCGTAGTTTTCCGTACGTTTGCTGTACTCCTGAACCTTGATTTTTGACTTCTCCAACGTATCTATCTGTTTATAAATCTCTCTCAAGGTATTATTATCCGTAGCCCGGAAATATTCACCACCCGTCGTAGAAGCGATAGCACGAAGAGTTTCCTCATCAAATTCCGACTCTATGGTTTGGTATTGAGTACCTAAAGGAGTGGGAACGGGAATCCGTGCAGGACCATACGAACCTACACCAATCGTATAGACACGCACACCAAAGGTTTTGGCTATTTCAGCAGCTGTCAAAGGGGAAATGTCACCAGCATTGTTTGACCCATCCGTCAGCAAAATAACGACTTTAGATTTCGTCGGACTATCCTTTATTCGATTGACTGCATTAGCCAAGCCTAATCCAACGGCAGTTCCATCTTCCACCAAACCATATTCTATGCTTTTAAACAAATTAACCAAAACCGTATGATCAGTTGTCAATGGACACTGCGCAAAACTTTCACCCGCAAAAACCACCAAACCTATGTTATCATTCGGACGGGACAAGATAAATTCTGATGCCACATCCTTGGCTGCCTCCAAACGATTAGGTTTCAAATCTTCCGCCAACATCGTACCGGAAACGTCCAACGACAACATAATATCTATGCCCTCGGTGCTTTCACTACGCCAACTGTTGCTCAACTGCGGACGTGCCATGGCTATACTCAAAAAAATTATTGTCAACACACGGCAAACAAAAGGCACATGTAAGAAATACAACCGTGTTGACTTCGGAAATTTACGAATACTTGCATGTGAAGATATCTGCAAGCTGGCATCCGACTTCCGCATCTCCCAAAAATACCAAAAGATGACAGGAATCAACAACAGTAACAGGAAAAAATATTCAGGATTCTGAAATGTCATATCAATCAACTTTTACCAATTCATTTTCAGAGTTTTTTGCTTCCTCCACCTGCTCGACAGGACGTGTACCCTCAATAAAGCTATAAGCATTGCGCAAGCTCAATTCGTTTTCTTCCGTTGATGGTGAAGCTTTAGCAAATTTCACGAGGTCAGACAGCTCCAGGATTTGTTTCAAAACAGAAAGCATCTCCTTCTTTTCCTTCAACAAGGGTTGCATCAGATGCAATATCTCGGAAGAGGGAAGTTCACGGCTCGCAACATCAAAGACACCTTCTATATAGGTACGCACTACATCCGTCAGCTCCGTATGATATTCTTTCAAACGGGCAGGCTGCTGCCACATCTTCTCTGCCTTTATTTTATTCAATTGTTCCACGGCCACATCATAAGGTGGACGTTTCTCCTCCTCTTTCACCGCTTCCTCCTGCAGTTCTTTTTGGGAGTAACGACGATAAAGCCATATGCCCAAAACAATCAGCAATGCCACTAAAAGTATCAGCAACACAATACGAATAATGCCCCACCAATAAACTGGTGCCTTATAAATATCTTTCACATCCGCCAACATATGGGAGGCAGTATCAATTTCAAATGGCTGTATAACTTTCAATGCTACTGCATCCGACCAGATGGTATCCTGACCAGAAACAAATGGCAAAGCAGGCACCAAATACAGCGAATCCTCAAAAGCGGTCACAACATAACGCTGACTCACCTTTACATTGGATTCATCAGACGACACGGTATCCATTTTTCCCAATTCTACAATCTCCAGTCCTCCACATACCGTATCCGAAAATATAGGAAAAGCAACCCTTGCATCTTGTGGTTGAACTACCTCCAATGTCAATCCTGTCTGGTCGCCAATCAATATTGCCACAGAATCGACCGAGGCAGATGCCACTATCTGCTGCCCTTTCATTTCTGATGGCAATATCAACAATACTAAAAACAACAATAAACTAATATATCTTCTCATATTCTCAGTATTTTCATGAAGCACTACGCATACGGAAGAGCTGCATCAGTCCGCGAACATAATCATCGGCAGTAGAAATGGATACATAATCCACTCCTGCACGGGCAAACAGTTGTTGCATACCCAATACACGTTCTCCCCACGCATCGCGATAAGCCTTGCGGAGACGCTTGTCTGACGTATCAAACCAAACACGCTCCTCAGTCTCAGCATCTTTCAATTTAATCAACCCTACATCAGGCAAATCAGTTTCACGAATATCATATAAATGCAAAGCTGCAATGTCATGCTTTCTGTTGGCTATCATCAAGGCATCACCATAATTCTCATCCATGAAATCGGAAATCAAGAAAGCAGTACAATGTTTCTTTATCACATTGGTAAAATAACGCAACACATTAGCGATATCAGTCTTACGGCTTACCGGTTCAAAATCAATCAGCTCCCTGATGATATGCAAAACGTGCTTACGTCCTTTTTGAGGAGGGATAAACTTTTCTATCCGATCGGAAAAAAAGATAACACCAATTTTATCATTGTTCTGCATACTTGAAAAAGCCAATGTTGCCGCCAATTCAGTCATCATATCCTTCTTCGTTTGATATTGCGAACCAAAATCACGGCTACCCGACACATCGACAAGCAACATCATGGTCAATTCACGCTCTTCCTCAAAAATCTTTACATAAGGACGCTGAAAACGGGCCGTAACATTCCAATCGATACTGCGCACATCATCGCCATATTGATATTCCCGCACTTCAGAAAAAGTCATACCACGTCCTTTGAATGCCGTATGGTATTCTCCTGCAAAAATATTCTGGGACAATCCACGGGTCTTAATCTCAATACGGCGGACCTTCTTAAGTAAATCACTCGCCTCCATACGCTATTAAGGTACCTCAACGGCATTCAATATTTCCGTAATTACTTCCTCACTTGTCATATTATTGGCTTCTGCCTCATAGCTCAAACCAATACGGTGACGCAACACGTCATAACATACAGCACGCACATCTTCAGGTATAACATAACCACGGCGCTTGATAAATGCATAGGCGCGGGCAGCCAAAGCCAAACTGATGGAAGCACGTGGAGAAGCACCAAAGGATATCATCTCACGCAAAGAATCCAAACCGTAATTCTGTGGATAACGTGTAGCAAATACAATATCAACAATATAGCGCTCAATCTTTTCATCCAGATATACTTCACGGACCACCTCACGAGCAGCCACGATATCCGTTTTCTTCAAAATAGGCTTAACGGTTTCATGTTCGCCTCCCAAATTTTGACGTAATATCTGGCGTTCTTCTTCCAATTTCGGATAATCAATAACCACCTTCATCATAAAACGGTCTACCTGTGCTTCTGGTAACGGATAAGTACCTTCCTGCTCTATCGGGTTTTGAGTAGCCAGCACTAAAAATGGCTCTTCCAAACGGAATGTCTCATCACCAATAGTAACCTGACGCTCCTGCATAGCTTCCAGCAAAGCACTCTGTACTTTTGCCGGAGCACGGTTAATTTCATCTGCCAAAACAAAATTGGCAAACACAGGACCTTTCTTTATAGAAAACTCATCACGTTTCTGGCTATAAATCAGAGTACCCACAACGTCGGCCGGCAATAAATCCGGAGTAAATTGAATACGGCTATAATCGGCTTCTATCAACTGGGCCAATGTTTTAATGGCCAAAGTCTTAGCCAGACCAGGAACACCTTCCAACAGAATATGTCCGTCAGCCAGCAATCCAATCAACAACGACTCCACCAGATGCTTTTGACCGACAATCACACGATTCATGCCCATCATCAAAGCATCTACAAATGAGCTCTGACGCTCAATACGTTCATTCAGTTCTCTAATGTCTACTACTTGTCCCATAATATATGATTCTATACATTTAATTGTTTCAATTCTACATCAAATAAAGAAATATGCCCTAGGCAAAAACATCTTCCTCCAACGCAAATATAATACCTAATGCAATTGTTAAAAGCCAAGCAAAACATCTATTAACTATAATTTAACAACACAAATAAAAGACGATAGTAATAACAAAAAATACTAACTGCATCAGATGTACTAGCTCACACTAGGATATATCCAAAACACCAAGCACTTTTTATCCAAATTTGCCCCTCTCAACAGAACACACTATCTTTGCCCCACAACCAAACAACACAAATCTATGAAACCATACAAACAACTTCGCATTGCCTTATGTTCTGACCATGCGGGATTCCAACTGAAGGCAACCATCATAGACTTTCTGAAAACGCAAGAAACTGCTGAAATCAAAGATTTCGGATGCTACTCTGAAGAAAGTTGTGACTATCCAGATTTTGCACATCCTATGGCAGAAGCTGTAGAAAACAATGAATTTGACTATGGTATTGCTATTTGCGGAACAGGCAACGGTATCAGTATGACTGCCAACAAGCACCAAAAAATCAGAGCCGCACTATGTTGGCAACCAGAACTTGCCGCCTTGGCACGACAACACAACAATGCCAACGTATTGTCACTTCCAGCAAGATTTATAGAAAAAAATGTAGCGCTCGAATGCGTTAAAACATTCTTTTCCACTGACTTTGAAGGCGGAAGGCATCAAAAACGTATTGAGAAAATCCCTTTGCATTAATCATTTCACAAAAATATCGTAACTTTGCAGCCGATTTCCGCAAACAAAAAGACGGAAATCAATATAATAACTTAATATAACTAACAATGATGAGTCTAAAAAAGAACATTGTCGCATTACGCCAAAAAAAGGCTATAGTAGAAAAAGGCGGAGGAGAAAAAGCCATTGAGAAACAATTGGCTATGGGAAAACTACCAGCCCGCGAACGTATCTTGGCGTTGCTTGACACCGATTCTTTCCATGAGTATGACCTCTTCGTTGAACACGAAGAAAGAAACTTCGGAATGGATCAAAAGAAATTGGCTGGTGACGGAGTTATTACAGGTACAGGTACCATCAATGGTGCACCCGTATGTATCTACGCACAGGACTTCACCGTGATGGGTGGTTCTCTCGGTCTGAAACACGCCCGTAAAATCACCAAAATCATGGACCACGCCCTCAAGATGAAAATGCCTTGCATCGGAATCAACGATTCAGGAGGTGCACGTATTCAAGAAGGTATTGGAGCATTGGCAGGATACGGGGAAATTTTCTACCGCAACACATTGGCCTCTGGAGTTATTCCACAAATTTCCGTAATTCTCGGACCATGTGCCGGAGGTGCTGTTTATTCACCTGCATTGACTGACTTCGTTTTCGTGGTAGAAAACATTTCAAAAATGTTTATCACCGGACCTAATGTAATCGAAACGGTACTCGGCGAAAAGATTTCACAAGAAGATTTGGGCGGAGCGCGCATACATGCTGAAATTACAGGTAATGCGCATTTTTATGCTCTCAGCGAACAGGAGTGCTTCAAACAAATCAAAGACTTGCTTGCCCTTATTCCACAAAACAATGAAGAACCGGCTCCCATCATTAAACCTAAAGAGCCTAAGTTCAGAAAGAATATTGAAAACATCATTCCTTCCGACCCGAAACAACCATACGATGTACGCGACGTTATCAAGGCACTCGCTGATGACTCACACTTCCTCGAAATTCATGAGTTGTGGGCTGCCAATATCGTAGTTGGTTTTGGAAGAATGAATGGTGAGACAGTCGGATTTGTTGCTAACCAACCATTATACCTTGCAGGTGTACTTGATTGCGACGCTTCTGACAAAGCAGCACGCTTTATCCGTTTCTGCGACGCATTCAATATTCCTATCATCACATTGGAAGATATGCCAGGTTATTTGCCAGGTGTAGACCAAGAACATGCCGGTGTTATCCGTCATGGTGCTAAAGTACTTTATGCTTACTCTGAAGCTACTGTTCCAAAGATTACTGTTATCCTTCGCAAAGCATATGGTGGTGGATACATCGCCATGAACTCACGTCACCTCGGCGCCGACTTTATGTTTGCATGGCCTAGCGCAGAAATCGCCGTAATGGGACCAGAAGGAGCAGCCAACATCATCTTCAAGAAAGAAATCGAAGAAGCTGAAGACAAAGACGCAATGAGACAAATTAAGGTACAGGAATATATCGACAAATTTGCCAACCCATACGTTGCAGCTTCCAAAGGATTTATTGATGCTGTTATCGAACCAAGTGAAACTAGAGGATTACTTCTGCACGCTTTGTCTGTATCACGTAAAAAATACGACTACAGACCAGCGAAAAAACACGGTATTCCTCCATTTTAATCCATACAGCTATGCCGATTACAAAAGAAGAACAAGAAGAATTTGTAGACTTCGCTGTTACCGCCAGAAAATACAAGACGTTACTTACGAAGAAATACCAACAAAGGAAACCTTGGGTCAACCCAAGTGCCTTCGAGATCCAGTCTTCTATTCCTGGTACAGTAATAAAAATCTTCGTCAAGGAAGGAGATATTGTAAAAGAAGGAGAACCGCTTCTTATCCTCGAGGCTATGAAAATGCAAAACAAGTTTGAAATGCCTTTCACGGCCAGAATCAAACGCATTGACATCAAAGAAGGAGAAAAAGTGGCTAAAGATGTACTGATGATTGAACTTGAACCAGCTGAATAACTAGTTGGTCTACATAAACAAAAAAGCATGCCAAATTTGGTATGCTTTTTTGTTTATAGGCAAAAAGCCATATATTTGCAGAAAAACCTGAGCACATGAATGTACAGATAGAACAAAGCTGGAAAGAGGTATTAAGCAACGAATTTGACAAGAGCTATTTTATCCAACTCACACAATTTGTCAGACAGGAATATTCCACAAAAACCATCTACCCTCCTGGAAGGCTCATCTTCAATGCATTCAATAGCTGTCCATTCCATCAGGTAAAAGTGGTCATAATTGGACAAGACCCCTACCATGGTCCACGGCAAGCCAACGGACTATGTTTTTCCGTAAACGACGGTATTGAAACACCACCTTCATTGGTAAATATCTACAAAGAAATCCAACAGGAATTTGGTACACCGACTCCTGCATCTGGCAATCTGCAACGCTGGGCTGACCAAGGTGTTCTCCTGCTCAATGCAACCCTTACAGTCGAAGCCCACAAGCCTGGGTCTCACCAAAACAAAGGTTGGGAACAATTTACAGACGCAGCCATCTATGCATTGTCACAACAAAGGGAAAACATCGTTTTTATCCTTTGGGGCAGCTACGCTCAAAAGAAAGGAGCACATATCGACAAAAGCAAACATCTTGTATTGACTTCTGCTCATCCTTCACCTTTATCTGCCTATCGGGGATTTTTTGGCAACAACCATTTCCGCCTAACCAACCAATATCTGGAACAGCACGGGATTACACCTATTGAATGGTAAAAATTATTTCTTGCGGGCTGCAATGGCTAACAAGACACCTAAAAGTACTCCCAATAAAGCCGCAAACAAGACACGCATTTCTCCTGGAAGCAGGAAAGTAATGGTATGGGCAGGAAACCAAAACAGAGGTATTGTCCTTTTGAATACAAAATTCCACTGCACATCCCAATTCAGATTCTTAATGATCTTCCCCATCTGTATAGGGGTTATCAAAGCACGCAAACTACCGCCATGTTGCAATATATGTGTGTCCGTTATTTTGTGAAAAGTCATAAAAACAGTACCAAACAAGCTGTTCATGGTTACAGAAACGGCAAAAGCCAATCCTACCTTACCCCATGACATTGGACCTGCAAACACTTCCCTTGCATGATCCATACCCAAATAAACTGCAAAAGCCGGCACACCCGTTGAGAATACAATAATGGCCATATTAATCACCATGCCAAAGAATCCCCATACAATAGCACGAGGCAATACACCAAAACCTTTAAAATAATAGTTTCCTGTACTAATGCGCAGGCCCAACATTTCACCCATTGTGGCCAAAACGGCAAACTTCAAGAAACTCATCACCATGCCATGTGATTCATTAAAAGAAATATACCAGGCATAAGCCTGCTCAGAAACAACGAAAGGGATAAATAGAATAACTACAACAAAGGCAAACAATATGTCCGTCTTTTTCATAATATGATTTATTTAAGGCTTTGTGGGCAAAGATATAACATGTATAGAATTACTGCAAATCCGGACATCACTTATACAACGAAAAGAAATTGAATTACAGCAATGATATAAAATAGATGAAACCAAACATGAATAATTGGAAATATAATCCTATCATTCATTCTACAATAAGATTAAACCCAATGTCTTGAATAAGACAAAACTTGTCAAGAAAAAACAATACAAAGAAGGGAAAGAAAAAGAGGCCGACCCAAAAGTAAAATTTGAGGTCGGCTTCCTGTTTTTTTAATTCTCAAAGATATTCAGTTGTATT
>CALUKG010000020.1 GCA_944321155.1 uncultured Bacteroidales bacterium
AAAAAAGCCAACTAATTCGCAATAATTTGTGGATGAATTAGTTGGCTAATTTTATTCTATTTACTGAATGTCCCTATCTCAGAATATGAAAGACGCTAAAAGTGAGGGCTGTGGGAGTTTATCTGTATAACTCACCAGACTTTTTTCCGAGTCATGCCGACAAGGGCGGAATAGACGATATAGAATGGATAGAATAATGATAAGAGCAGACTGTGACCTAATAAGTGGGGTATGGAAAATGTGGCTTTCATGGAATGCAGATAAAAAACATCGCATATCCATTTGCCCAAAAACAGGCCGATTGCCCATGGCCAAATACCAAGAGAGAAGAAACTCATTACATACAGTACGATTTGCCAAAGGCTGATGCCGAATATGCAGCAAGCCACGACAATACTTTCTTTGTCGGTATAATAAGTGGCTTTTGATGCCCAACGGGCACGTTGGTGCAAAAAATCATGCAGATTTACACTGCCGGCTGTCATGACCATGCAGTCTTTATGAGCTGTTACACGTATTTTTCCTTGTTCTTGTTTTAATGCGTGCAGTAGGAAAACGTCATCACCCGAAACTAGTTCTTTGTGCAATTGTTTTTCATGGGCCTTCCGTCCTTTTACGGAAAAAGCCATATTGGCTCCGTTGCACATGATTGGATGACCGCTTGCTGCCAATCCCATTCCGGCACCTACCAATGTAATAAATTCCAAACGGGTTAAGGCACTGAACAATCCTTTTTCGTAATGCATATCCACTGGCATAATCAGTAGGTCAAACGGTTCTTTGGCATATATTTCACAAGCATGCTTGCTCCATGTGGAAGGAACTCTGCAGTCTGCGTCTGTGGTCAGCACCCATTCAGTCTCGACATTAGCCAATCCTTCTTCTATGGCTTGCTTTTTGCCCCGTCCTTTAGAGCGTATCACTTCTACTGGGATGGATATTTTCTCTTTCCATTGGGCCATGATTTCATAGGTGCCGTCATTCGAGTGGTCATCCACAAGAATATAGGTTTGGGGCTGTATTTCTAGCTTCTCCAAATCGCTGAGCAATGTAGGTAGATGTGTAGCTTCGTTGTGGCATACAACCAATATGCAGAACGAATGGGCATTGTTGTTTTTCGGGCTAACAGCTTGTACCTTCTGCCGTTTTAGTTGCCACCATCCTTTCAAGAGCAGCCCGGATAGGACAAGATAGGATAACCCGAAAAAAAGGCAACCGATGATGGCTGTTATGGCTTCAATGTTGTGTATTGCTTCCAATGTTCCCAAAATTGAGGATACGATTTGCTGACCACTTCAGGATGATTGATGGTCAAATGCTCAAAAACCAGTTGTGCTGGTGCAAATGCCATGGCCATCCGATGGTCATCATATGTATCTATTCCTTGTTCATAGGCACAATCAGTACGTGTGCCATCCCATGCCAATAGGCCTTCTTCCGGTTCGGTCAGCACATATCCTAACTTCTTGCATTCGTTGATAAGAGCTGCAATGCGGTCCGTCTCTTTTATTTTCAATGTTTGTAAACCGCTGAATTTAAATGGAATGTTGCGTAGGCAGCAGGCCACTACCACACTTTGGGTCAAGTCGGGCTGGCCGATGAAGTTATATACGAATGCTTTTTTCGGATAATGGCCGTTGGCGTTTAGTAACACACCGTTTTTTTTGTAAATGGTGGTTACACCCAATCGTTCAAAAATCAGGGCAACCTTGCTGTCTCCTTGTAGACTGTCTTTTCTCAGATAGGGCAGAAATAGCTCTCCGCTTCCTCTTACACACAGTGTTTCATACCAATAGGAAGCGGCCGACCAATCGCTTTCAATGGTATAGGGTATAGGGTGATAGTCTTGGGGCTCAATGTCAATTTGAGGCAGTGCCATGTGCACTTTCACTCCAAACTGTTCCATCAGCTCTTGGGTCATGTAAAGATAGTCTTTTGATACGATTTCACCCGTCAGTGTCAGATGAAGTCCTTTTTCCATATAGGGTGCTATCATCATCAGGGCCGAAATATATTGGCTGCTCACGCCCCCGTCCAGTTCCAACTCGCCTCCTTGCAGGGCAGAACCGAATATGCGTAAGGGGGGAAATCCTTCTTCGCCCATATATTCTATTTTGCCGCCAATGGCATTCAGGGCATCCACCAATACTTTGATGGGGCGTTTTTTCATCCGTTCCGAGCCGGTCAGAGTCCATTCTCCCATTGTTTTGGCCAGAAATGCGGTCAGGAAACGCATGGCTGTACCGGCACCGCCTACGTCAAACTGCCGGTCGTTCGAATCCAACACATTCAATAAGGCACGTGTGTCGTCACAGTCTGACAGATTGTTGGGGTCATAAGGACTATATGACAAAGCGTTCAATAACAGAACCCTGTTGCTGATGCTTTTTGAAGCAGGAAGTTTTATTTCTAAATGTTCCATTAGTTGTTTTTTACCTTCTCCAGTTTGTTCAATACTTTATCTCCCAGTTCACTCTTGGTTTTAATATGGTTGAGTACAGTCAGTACAAAAGGATTGCTTTCAAAATTGCCTCTCACAGATTCGAAATCCAGATGTTTCTGCTCTTCATCTCCGTCTATACCGAAACCGGTTTGTGCATTCAGGTTAAATTCTTTTTTTGCATCCTCATACACCATTTTGTCTAAGGCGACAACCGATGCTTTCCATTCCTCGATGGTTTTCATCAAATCCTCAATGCACACATCTTCCAGCTTTTTGCCCCATTTGATGAGCAGCTTGTCCAATGCCCATGTCCATTCATAAGAATAATAGTTGGAATGCATCTCCTCAAAGGAAGCTTGGATTTCGTCCAATGTGATAGGCGTGCTTTCTATACGGTCCAGAAGTTGGTTGATACTGCTTTTGGGGGCAATCAGGCCCGAAAGGTCTAACCATTCGCCTAAACCGGTTGCTGTGTCTGGGCCTAAAATGTTTCTGATTTCTTCTATAGTGGAAAACTGGTGTTGTTCCAGTCGGCTGATAAGCGAATTGCCCAAAAATTTGGAAATGCCGATTTCATATAGTTTAATGCCTTTCTTCAGGGATGAATTGCGAATCAGGCAGTTTTGGTAAGCATATACCTCTGTCGTTTTTCCTGATATGTTTTCCAGTTCCATCAGTATTTCCTTTCCTTTCATCATTTTTTGAATGGTGTAAGGACTCAGAAGGTTGAAGTTTACCTGGTCTATCTTTTTACTGTCTTTACGGTTGTCTCGTTTGGGCCATTTCTGTGCGTCACGGATAGTGCCTACGCTTCGCAGATTGACAGCAGGAACCAGATAGCTGTCGGTTGCGTTTTCTATCATATAGGAAAATGGAAGATCACTGGTGTCACTATGTTTGGTATGGCGTCCCATCACCAGTGTAAAGGCACCAACACGTGCCGGCCATAACAGATAGGAATCGCTGGTGGTCTTTGCTCCTCTTTCTGCCACACCTTGATGGATGGGGCCTAGCTTATACATGTGATTACTTTGGTTCGAGCCGCTTCCTGCATTCAGGAAGGAAAACATACCGGCTATCAGCAAACTCGATTTGTGGTGCGACACAGTGTATGGACCGGCAAATATGGCGGTTGCTTCGCCGTGCATACCTTGGCAATTGCAGAAAAACAAGGAGTCCAGTGCAGAATAATGTTTGCCCATGATGCAACCTTGTCCGATGAAGCATTTGGAAACCAGGGTAGAGTCGGTAATTTCGACACCTGATGATAAGATGAAGTCATTGCATTTTACACCCGAACCGATATAGACCGGTGCTTGCGCATTGCTGTTTATGCTTCCATTGTCCAGTACAGAAGCTCCGTTTATGCTGGCATAATCACCGATACGGACATTCTTTATACTACCGCAGTTTAATATTTTCACTTCTTTGCCAATATACCCCATATCCGATTCCAAAGCTTCGCTGTAAGCATCTATCTTTTTCTGAAGAGTGTCTATCAGGCTCGGACGGTGTCTGTATAATGTCAGTATATAGGCCAGATGGGCAGATAATTCATTGAAGATAGGTATCTCACGGCCTCCTCCTTCGTTCATCACGGGCACGAGTACTCCATTGCCGAAACGGCTTTTCCCGTCTACCAGCAACAGGTGCACATTTTCAATATAACTGCCGTCATCAATGACATAGTTGGCAATATAGTTTTTGATGTTGTAAATGTGGACATCGTTGCCGATGACACAGTTATGAAGTGTTGCATGACTGATACCGGAGTGAACGGTCAAACCGCCAGGTAGTGTATAGGACTTACGGAAAGCTCCCAGTTTGTTTGTTCCTGAGAAGCGTACGTGTTGAACGTGTATTGGGTTAAAGTCCTTGGCAACGGTCACAAGTTCCCAATCGTCAGCACAGCAGCCTTGGTCTATCAGTTGGCGTATTTCTTCTGGATGTAATTTACGGTAATCCATATTCATTTATCTTTATGTTGTTAATCTGTCATGAGTTGGTCTTTTCGGTAATTACCTATGGTATGGCTTGTTCGAAAAAAGCTTTCAAAAATATGAATTCAAGTCGATAATTCGTTATTATTCAATTTTGCAAAATTACGATTTTCTTGCAAAAAGTCAAAGGTGTTATAATTCGGATGGTTTAGCATACCCATTTAACTCCACCCGTCCCTTTCACTCGTCATCTCGCAGATAAATGTGCATCATCCAGCCCTCACCCCACTTGTCATACCGCAGGAATGCGGATGTCATCCCGTGCTCCGATACGGGACCTGCAAGGCCTCAAGTGTGGCAAAACCACTCACTACACCCTTTTCTCACATCTGATGTAGAACTGAAGTACTCCACACATTCCGTTCCACGGCCTAAATACGCTTTAGAAATGGTAGAAATGCAGGATATGAATGAAAACGCTTGAAAAAGAATAGGAAAGGTATTAAAAGATTTGCTCAAATGTGACTAATTAGTTACTTTTGTGGCGTATTTTAAGATAAACATGAAACGGAATCTGATTTTGTCACCCGCATTCAAAGAGTTTGAACAAAATGCAAATGTAAAGAAAAGCACCAAGGATTATGACAAGGAAATAACAAAGGCGATTAACATTTTAAGGAGTGTGTTATGACAACAACGAACAACAGACTGAAAGCGGAAGAATTGAAAAAGCTCCGTCAGATAGATTTTAGCAAGAAGCCCGGTTTTGAGACTGCAGAAAACATGCTGGCACGCGAAGTGGGCGAAGCCGGAACTTCGGAGCGCGCCGAGTTCAACGCCAAAGCATTGGCATGGTATTATGGCGAAGTGCTGCGCGACCGCCGCAAGGCGCTCGGCATCACTCAAAAAGAGCTGGCTGAGCGTGTGGGACGCGATCGTTCATACATCAGTCGCCTGGAGAAAGGTGAAACCGACCTCCAATTGTCCTCTTTCATCCGCATCGCCGCAGCTTTGGGCATCATGCTCCGGCTCGACGTGAATCTTATTTGAGACAGAACCTGTCACGCTTCCTGTTTCACACGGAACTTGGGCAGGATTTTACTTCTTTCTTTCGTCCTCTGAGCACGACAGAACCGTATCTCAGGGGATGATTCGTTTTTGTACTAGATTTCATTGTCCTTCCGTGTCTGATGCGGTATCCAGCAGCATTGTCCTATAGTGTTCACTTCACTCGTCATACCGCAGCAGTGCGGTATCCAGCTGCGTTGTCTATAGTGTCCGTTTCCAATCGACATCCCGCAGCAGTGCGGTATCCAGCAGCGTTGTCTATAGTGTCCGTTTCCAATCGTCATCCCGCAGCAGTGCGGTATCCAGCAGCGTTGTCTATAGCATCCGTCTCCAATCGTCATGCCGCAGGAGTGCGGTATCCAGCAGCGTTGTCTATAGCGTCCGTTTCTATCGTCATGCCGCAGGAGTGCGGTATCCAGCAGCGTTGTCTATAGCGCTCACCCCACTTGTCATACCGCAGCAGTGCGGTATCCAGTAGCATTGTCCTATAGCGCTCACTCCAATCGTCATACCGCAGGAGTGCGGTATCCAGCAGCGTTGTCTATAGTGTCCGTTTCCAATCGACATCCCGCAGCAGTGCGGTATCCAGCAGCGTTGTCTAAAGCGTCCGTTTCTGTCGTCATCTCGCAGCAGTGCGGTATTCAGAAGCAAGGCACTTTGTAATACGTTTAAGTGATTTTAATTGATGTGGTTACCGAATTTGATTTTAACAAACAAAGTTGTATATTTGCATCGATTATACATAGGTAACCGAATGCGGATAAATGCCTTAATAGTAACAGAACATTAAATGAATAGGCCATGAAAGTGTTTATAGTGGAAGACGAAATACCAGCTCAAATAAATCTGAAAAGGGCATTAAAAGCCAATTTTTCTGATATTGAGGTGGTAGGCATTGCGGATTCGGTGGTTTCTGCGGTTGCTTGGTTTCAAAATCCGGAAAACGAAACGGACATTGTTTTTATGGATGTGGAACTTTCCGATGGATTATGTTTTGAAATTTTCAATAGAGTGCAGATTGATGCCAAGGTCATCATAACCACAGCCTATGATAATTATGCCATTAAAGCGTTTAAAATCAATAGTGTGGATTATCTTCTCAAGCCGATAGATAATCGTGAACTGATAGCTACGGTGGAACGTTGCCAGGGATTGATAAAGGAAGATGCTTCTACTGAAAATGATGGAAACTATGGGGCTGATTCCCATCCGGCAAATCGTGAATACAAACAGCGTTTTGTCGTGAAAATAGGCGACCATATCATTATTGTGGGAGTGGATGATATTGCTTATTTTATTTCAAGGGATAAAACATCCTATATTATTACCCACGATGGCAAATCTTATATCACAGATCAGTCACTCGATACCATAGAAACGCTGCTCGACCCTAAAAACTTCTTTCGGATTTCCAGAGCGTGCATAACCAATATTCGTGCGATTGATTCTGTATCACGCCATTTTAGTGGGCGTTTGCGTGTGGGCCTTTTGCCCAAGCAGGATGATGATATATTTATCTCCCGTGTCCGTACCAATGATTTTATGCGCTGGATAAATGGCTGATGCCGTTTAAATGAATCATTTGCATATCAATTCGCTTTGTACTATTTTTGCATATCTAAAAATATCGGCTTATGAAAGGATTCTTTCTGATGCTTATAATGATGGCGGCAACTCTTTTGCCTGTACGTGCTCAGCAAAAAGAGGATATTGTGAAAGCCTTGATGGCAGGAAAGGTGGAAACCTTGTGTGCCAGCATGTCTTCTGATTGTGAATTGATTCTTCCGTCAGGAACATGGAACAGTGGTGCTCCGTGCAATCGTCTGAGTGCTTTCTTGCAAGCTAATCCGATTCATCGTTTTACTTTGATGCATCAGGGCGAATCCGACAAAACCGCATTTTTGGTAGCTAATGTTCAGGCTGGGCAAAAGGAATATCGTGTGTATGCACTGATTAGGCTTGATGGCAACCATTCTTGTTTGGAACAGTTGAGAGTAGAAAGTATTTAATGATGTAATGAATACGGCCGTGTATAGGGTTGTATTCATTTTTTGTAAATTATAACGAAGTATGATAGATTATAAACAATTTATCCCCATGTGGTTTGCCGAAGATATTGGCGATGGTGACCATACAACCTTGTCTTGTATTCCTGCTGATGCAAAGGGAACTTCAAGACTGATTATTAAGGAAAAAGGTGTATTGGCAGGGGTGGAAGTGGCACGTGCCATTTTTGAGGCTTTCGACCCGGAACTTCAGATGGAAGTATATATCCACGATGGTGCAGAGGTCAATCCGGGTGATGTGGCTTTTCAGGTTACGGGAAAAATCCAGTCGCTTTTGCAGACGGAACGTTTGATGCTCAACATCATGCAACGTATGAGTGGGGTAGCTACAGTTACACGCAAATATGCCAAAGCGTTGGAAGGAACAAAAACCCATGTGCTTGATACGCGAAAGACGACACCGGGCTTGCGTTTGCTCGAAAAAGAAGCTGTGAAAATCGGTGGTGGAATGAACCATCGCATCGGACTTTTTGATATGATTCTTTTGAAAGACAACCATGTGGATTTTGCCGGTGGCATTACGCAAGCTATTGACCGCGCTCGTGCCTATTGCAAGGAAAAAGGAAAAGATTTGAAAATTGAGATTGAAGTGCGCAATTTTGATGAACTGAATCTGGTGCTCCAACATGGTGGAGTCAACCGTATCATGCTTGACAATTTTACGCCCGAAAATACCCGTAAGGCAGTGGAAATGATTGGCGGCCGTTTTGAAACGGAATCTTCCGGTGGTATTACTTTCGATACTTTGCGTCAATATGCGGAATGTGGAGTTGACTTCATTTCTGTGGGTGCGCTCACCCATTCAGTAAAAAGTCTGGACATGAGTTTTAAAGCAGTAAAATAGTTGATATTTAATTAATTAGGAGATTTTAATTATGGAAAATACAAAAATTGCAGTCATTGGATTGGGTTATGTAGGTTTACCTTTGGCAATAGAGTATGGCAAAAAATACCGTGTTATAGGATTTGATATCAATAAAGAACGTGTGGCTGAATTGCAGCGTGGTGAGGATAAAACCTTGGAAGCTGATTTGGTAGGCATGCGTCAAGCAGTTGAGTTGTTCAATTCAACGGGCAAAGTAGGTCTTACTTTCTCGAGCGATACGGAAGAGTTGCGTCAGGTAAATACTTACATCGTTACAGTGCCAACACCCATTGACCAGTTCAATAATCCCGACCTTACGCCTTTGCTGAAGGCATCAGAAATGTTGGGAAAGGTCATTAAAAAAGGTGATATCATCATTTATGAATCTACTGTCTATCCTGGATGTACGGAAGAAGATTGTGTGCCGGTGTTGGAAAAATTCTCAGGCCTGCATTTCAATCAGGATTTCTTCTGCGGTTATTCTCCTGAACGTATCAATCCGGGTGACAAAATCAATACCCTGACCAAGATAAGGAAAATTACTTCTGGTTCTACTCCCGAAGTGGCCGATAAGGTGGATGCGCTCTACAACTCCATTTTGGAGAATGGTACACACCGTGCGCCCAATATGAAGGTGGCGGAGGCAGCCAAGGCGGTTGAAAATGCACAACGTGATGTTAATATCTCGTTCATGAATGAGCTGGCACTTATTTGCGACCGTGTGGGCATTGACACCAATGATGTTATTGAGGCAGCCGGAACGAAATGGAATTTTCTCAAATATCGTCCTGGTTTGGTGGGCGGACATTGTATCAGTGTTGACCCTTATTATTTGGCGCATAAGGCCAAGGCTTTGGGCTATAATCCCGAAGTGATTCTTTCCGGCCGTCGTGTCAATAACAGTATTGCCAAGTTCATAGCCGATAAAACCCTTAAACTGATGATTCAGCACGACCACAAAATAAAAGGGGCTAATGTATTGGTATTGGGTGTGACCTTCAAGGAAAATTGCCCGGATTGTCGCAATACGAAAGTAGTGGACATCTGCAATGAGTTGAAAGACTTTGGATGCAATGTCGATATTTACGATCCTTGGGCCGACCCTCAGGTGGTGAAGCATGAATACAAGGCGGATTTGATGCCTGCCATTGACCCCGAAAAAAAATACGAAGCGGTCATTGCTTGTGTGGCACACGACCAGTTCAAGACATTCGATTTTGAAAAGTACAAGAACCTGGGATCTGTGATTTTCGATGTGAAAGGTTTTGTCGATAGAAAATGGGTGGATGCCCGATTGTAGTAGTACGTAAATTATATAACACAATAGATTATGAAGAATATTTTGATTACAGGAGGTGCTGGTTTTATCGGTTCACATGTTGTGCGCCTTTTTGTTACCAAATATCCCGATTACCACATTGTCAATTTGGATAAACTGACCTATGCCGGCAATTTGGCAAATCTGAAGGATATTGAGAATGCGCCGAATTATACCTTTGTAAAGGCAGATATCTGTGATTTTGAAAAGGTGCAGGAGATATTTGCAAAATACCGGATTGATGGCGTTATCCATCTGGCGGCAGAAAGCCATGTCGACCGCAGTATAAAAGAACCATTTACCTTTGCACGCACCAATGTAATGGGCACGCTGACGCTTCTTCAGGCTGCCAAGCAATATTGGAACGGCAATTGGGAAGGCAAGCGCTTCTATCATATCTCTACCGATGAAGTTTATGGTGCATTGGAACTTACGCATCCAGATGGCATCGAACCGCCGTTCTCAACCACGGCATCCTCATCCGAACATCATTTGGCTTATGGAAAGGACTTTTTCTATGAAGATACGAAATACAATCCGCATAGTCCTTATTCCGCTTCCAAAGCTTCGAGCGACCATTTTGTGCGGGCGTTTCACGATACTTATGGTATGCCTACCATTGTGACCAATTGTTCCAACAATTACGGTCCTTATCAGTTCCCGGAAAAATTGATACCGCTCTTTATCAACAATATCCGTCATGGCAAACCGCTTCCTGTTTATGGAAAAGGGGAGAATGTGCGTGATTGGCTCTATGTAGTGGACCATGCTCGTGCCATCGATTTGATTTTCCATAAGGGAAAAATAGCGGATACCTATAATATAGGTGGCTTCAATGAATGGAAAAATATTGACCTTATCAAGGTGATTATCAAAACGGTTGACCGTTTGTTGGGCAATCCAGAAGGCACAAGCGACCATCTGATTACCTATGTTACTGACCGTGCCGGTCATGATTTGCGCTATGCCATCGATTCCACCAAGCTGAAGAATGAGTTGGGCTGGGAACCTTCTTTGCAGTTTGAAGAAGGCATAGAAAAAACCGTACGCTGGTATTTGGACAATCAGGAATGGATGGACAATATCACCAGCGGTGAATACGAAAAATATTACGAAAGTATGTACAGTGGCAGATAATACCATTGTGTGACAACAAATAAGGCGTAACACTTCATCTTGGCACGCCTTATTTGTTTGTTCCTCCCGCTTTCGCTCCCAGTCGTCCTGCCACAACATTCGCTCCACCCGCCATACCACAAAAATGCGGACGTCATCCCGTACTCCAATACGGGACCTCCTCGCACCTGCACGTCGTTTATTTCCTTCCGTGCACCCCAAACGTCATACCGCAGAAATGCGGTATCCAGTTGCAAGGCCTCAAGTGAGGCAAAACTACTCACCCTACTATCCTTCTGCACTATGATATTGAATCCTGATACTAACGTGTTAGATTACCATATTATGAAGAATCCTTCTTAAATCCAGTCTATCAGTAATATATCAATCATATTGGATTTTTAATTAACATTCTTTTTACAAAAAATATTTCTTTTGTGCGTGTAATAATGGTACTAGCTTTTAATATCCATTATTTCTCCGTATCTTTGCAAGCTCATTATTGGGAGCACAAACGATAAAATCATATGAGAATAGCAATAGTTGGAACAGGATATGTAGGCTTGGTTTCTGGGGCTTGCTTTGCCGAATTGGGCATTGACGTGACTTGTGTCGATGTCAACGAGCAAAAAATCAACAGTCTTCTTCAGGGTGTAATACCCATATATGAACCTAATCTCGATGCCTTGGTGGCTCGTAATGTACAGGCAGGACGTTTGCATTTCACCACTGACTTGGTGTCGGTGCTCGACGATGTAGAGATAGTCTTTTCTGCAGTGGGCACTCCTCCTGATGAAGACGGCAGTGCTGATTTGCGTTATGTGCTGGAAGTGGCAAAAACCATTGGCCAACACATCAATCATTATGTTGTAGTGGTCACTAAGAGTACTGTGCCTGTAGGAACAGCCAAGAAAGTTAAGGCTACCATTCAAGCAGAATTGGATAAACGGGGTGTACAGGTGCCTTTTGATGTGGCAAGCAATCCTGAATTCCTCAAGGAAGGCGATGCCATTGACGATTTTATGAAGCCCGACCGTGTGGTGGTGGGTGTGGAGAGTGAACAGGCCAAAGAGTTGATGACCAAACTCTACAAGCCTATGATGCTCAATAATTTTCGTGTGATTTTCATGGATATACCATCTGCCGAGATGACCAAATATGCAGCCAATTCCATGTTGGCAACCCGCATCAGCTTTATGAACGATATTGCCAATCTTTGTGAGTTGGTAGGTGCTGATGTTAATATGGTGCGTAAGGGAATCGGTACGGACAGTCGTATAGGCAATAAATTCCTCTATCCTGGTTGTGGATATGGTGGTAGTTGCTTCCCTAAGGATGTGAAGGCGCTTATCAAGACTGCACAGCAGAACGGTTATGATATGCAGGTGTTGCAAGCGGTTGAGTCGGTCAACGAGCAGCAGAAAAACATCCTTTTCCGTAAGTTCTCCCAACATTTTCAGGGAAACATTCAAGGCATGAAGGTGGCAGTATGGGGCTTGTCTTTCAAACCGGGTACTGATGATATGCGTGAAGCTCCTTCTTTGGTACTTATCCGTAGTCTGTTGCAGGCAGGTTGCCGAGTGAGTGCTTATGACCCTGTAGCAATGAACGAAGCTAAACGTATCTTGGGTGATTCTATTACTTATGCCAAGGATATTTACGATGCCGTCTTGGATGCACAAGCCATTTTCCATGTTACCGAATGGAAAGAATTCCGTATCCCGAATTGGGAGGTTATCAAGCGTAGTATGCAACCCAATCCTGTTTTAGTGGATGGACGTAATGTGTTCAGTCCGGAAGAATTGCATGACATTACATATTTGTGTATAGGAAAGGGAGAATAATCCATTCATGGGCTTGTTTGATAAAATAGCGGCACGTTTTAATGTCTCGGAGACTAAACTGAAAGTTTTCCGAAATCTTTATTGGGCGGTAGTCGGCAAGGTGGTGACTTTGCTGGGCTCTTTGCTTGTCGGCATTATGGTGGCGCGCTATTTGGGTCCTGAACAATATGGGTTGATGAACTATGTTATTAGTTATGTGGCATTGTTTCAGGTGTTGGCATCTTTTGGCTTGGACAATATAGAAATTAGGGAAGAGTCGAAAGCTAGTGATAAAAGAGATGTAATCATTGGCACTGCTTTTACATTGAAATGTATTTTTGCCTTGGTGGCTATGGCAGTGGTAGTGATTACGGCTTTGCTGTTTGAAGCAGATGTTTTCACCAAAACTATGATATGCATGTATTCTTTATCCATGTTGCTCAATAGTTTTGGGGTTATCCGTAATCATTTCACATCTTTGGTTTGGAATGAATATGTGGTGAAAACAGAAATTTCCCGTACCATTATCGGTGCACTCATCAAAGTAATCCTGCTTATGCTGCATGCTCCGCTTGTTTGGTTTATTGTGGCAACTCTGTTTGATGTTTTGTTGTTGGCAAGTGGCTATTGTGTCGCTTACACAAAGAAAATAGACAAAATTAGCTTATGGCGTTTTGACAAGGAGTGGGCAATATATTTGATAAAGCAGTCATTCCCTTTGTTGCTTTCTGGTGCAGCCGTGATTATTTACCAGCGTATCGATCAGATTATGATTGGTAATATGATTGACAAGGCTTCTGTAGGACAATTTTCGGTGGCAAGTAAGTTCGTGGAAATACTTATTTTTATCCCGACTATTATGTCGCAGACCATTACGCCTATTTTGGTGCGTATTCGTGAAAAAAGTCAGGAGGAATATGAACGAAAGGCCCAATTGTTTATGAACGTAACTGTATGGGTGTGTTTGCTGATGGCTATTTTTGTGAGTGTGTTCTCCTTTTGGTTAATACGATATACCTTCGGAAGTGATTATTTATTGGCAGTGCCGGTTTTGCAGATAATGGCATTTAAGATTGTTGGGATGGCACTTTCTAATACAGCGGGGCAAATGATTATAATTGAAAAAATGCAGAAGTATGCTTTTATTAGAAATTTACTAGGCTGTATTGTTTGTGTTTTATTGAATTTGTGGTTGATTCCGATATATGGAATCGTAGGGTCTGCTATTGTTACAATTATAACAACTATGTTTGTTGGCTGTTTTGCTAATGTCTTAATTAGACCATATCATAGATATTTGATATTGCAGTTGAGAACATTGTTTTTTGGGTGGAAAGATTTGTTGCACGTTAGAAAATTGTTTTTGTGATGAAAACATATCTTGGATATATTAATGATGATAAATTGCGTTGGTCCGCTACTTCTGGAGGGATAGGAACAGCTATAATAAAATATTTATTCGAAACGAAGCGAATTGAAACAGCTGTGACTTTTGAATTTAATGCAAGAGAATTAAAATACTTTCCTAAATTGATATATTCTTTTGATGAATATGAATCTGTGGGTTCGATTTATAATGAAGTGGATTTAGTGGCGTTTATTAAGGAAAAAGTGCTTGAAATTAGAGGCGGATTTGCTTGCTTTTGTTTACCATGTCAATGCAAAGCTGTGCGACATATTTTAGCAAATAATGAACATGAGAGTTTTATTATAGGTTTGACTTGTTCTTCACAACAATCGGTTGAAGCAACAGAATATCTGTTGAAACGAATGAATCTCAATAAATTAGACGTTCAGGGGTTACGCTATCGAGGGAATGGTTGGCCAAGTGGTATTCAAATTACAATGAAGGATGGGATGACAAAGCAAATTCCAAATAATAATTCCATGTGGACTGAAATCTTTCATTCTCGACTGTTTGTAATGCCTCGTTGTTTGAGATGCAATGAGACAATTGCGGCAAATGCTGATATAACTTTGGCAGATCCTTGGTCTTTGCCTGTTGCTAAGACTGATAAGGTGGGACATACGCTGTGTTTTGTGATGACAAAAGAAGGAGAGAATATTTTTGATAATATGAAAAAAACAGGACTGATAACTTCTGTTCCAATGAATGAAGTTGAATCGCTAATGACACAAATTACTACAATTCTCAGAAAACGTCTGTATAAGCGTGGTGGACGAAAGTTGAATCTGTTTTTGCGTTTGCTGAAAAGTGAAGTTTATAGGAAATTTGTTTTGTCTAATTCTGTGTGGTTTAAATTGCATTGTAGATTGTTAAAACCTTTCTTTGAAAGATAATATGAGTCTGAGAAATATTTTAATAATAAATCAGCCTTTGGGCAATAGAGGGGACGAGTCTGCTCACCGGGCTTTGGTGCGTAGCTTGAATAAAGCCTTCCCCAAAACAAAGATAACAATACTAAATTATTTGGATTATCGGAACGCAGAAGAGGAATTTATAGTGGAACATCCGAATAATGATTATGTTCGTTTTTTATTTAAACATAATTTAGGTGCAAGCCCATTAGATAGTTTTTTTACTCGGTGGGGGCTTGTCGCTTTTGGGATTCGTTTGCATCCAATTTTACGGAAATTACTTCCGTATTATAAAAAAGCAGATTTGGTTCTTTGTGCACCAGGTGGTATTTGTATGGGAGGATTTCAGAATTGGCGTCATTTGTTTTTATTGCAAGTAGCAAAAATTTTGCATAAACCACTGGCTTATTATTCTCGTTCTTTTGGTCCTTTCCCTACAGTAACATGGCAAGATCGTCGCTTTAAAAAAATGGCGTTAGATATGTTGCATTATTTTGATTTTCTTTCTATACGTGATGCGGAAACAATGCGTTTAGCAGACAGCTTGTTTGTTAAATATGTTCCTGCAATAGATACAGCTTTCTTGGAGCAACCTTATGTTAATATTCCTAATAAAATTCAAGAAAAGCTGTCAGAAAAATATATAGTTTTTATCCCTAATTCTTTGACTTGGCATTATGCATATAGAAAATATACTCAAGATATAATTGACCGTTTTTATATACTATTAATGCAAGCATTACGTAACTTATATCCAGAACATCAAGTTTTGATGCTCCCACAGTTATGCAGTTTAGGAGATGAAGGTGATTATAATTATTTCCAGCGTTTATTGCATGGATATAACGATGATAACGTATATATTGTTCCTGATGTATACAGTTCTGATATTCAGCAAACGATAATTAAAGATGCAACGTTGGTCGTTGGCGCTCGCTATCATTCTATTGTTTTTGCTATTAACAATAAAGTTCCGTTTTTAGCATTGAATTATGAACATAAAATTGCAGGATTGTTAGAAGAGTTAAACTTGTCGGACTTTAAAGTAGATATTACCGATATATTTGGAAATTTGCACCTTGTTGAATCTGCTGTTGGACAGTGTATTAATAATGTTTCTTCTCATAATAATGGTTGCTTCAATACAAATGCAAATGTGATAGCAAAGGGTTGTTTTCAAGCCTTTGTAGATAAATATAAGTGAAATGGAATATATAATAGTTTTGATAATGATGCTATCTGCAATGTTGCTTTATGATTATGCGAATATTCATAAAGGACGTTTGTTTGTGTATTACTTAATTTATATTGCGTTTATATTATTGGCAGGATTACGATATAAACTGGGGGGGGACTCTTTTTATTATATGGAATTTTGGGAAACCTATCCATCTTTATCCGAGTTATGGCATTACGGTTTCTCTGACTTATCTGAAGGTTTTCAGCCTTTGTGGTATTTGTTGTCAGCTATTTGTCGTTCTATTTCTTCAGATTTTGTCGTTTTCCAGATAGTGCATGCGTTGATAGTTAATTCTGTATTTGCTTGGTTCTTTTGGAAAAATACCCAATGGCCGTTTTTCGCTACTTTAATCTATGCACTGTTTTTCTTTTTCTATTATAACACAGGAATATTAAGAGCTGCATTGGCTGTTTCTATGTTGCTATTAGGTTATCCGGCTTTGCGAAATAAGAAATGGCTGCGATATTATTTTTGGTGTTTTATGGCATTGGGATTTCATTTGTCCGCAATTTTTTGTTTTGTTTTTCCTGCTTTTCATATACTAAAGAAGTTAGATTGGAAATGGATATTTGTTTTTGTTGTTATAGGGTTTGTTTTGTCTTATGCAAGCGGTTTTGTACCGTTACTCTTAAAATATGCGGGAATAAATGACATGATGTATGCAAAAATAGAACATTATGGGACTCAAATCGAAGATGATATTTATGGTGGATATAGTATTGTAGGCTGGATTGTTTGGTTCTGTACGATTGTTTGTGTGCCAACTTTCTTTCTGTTTTCATCCAATTCCAAACGCGATGATGTAGGTAGAGGATTTCTTTTTTTCTTCGTTTTGTTGATGGTTATGAGTAAACGTTATGGCAATCTGGCGATAAGAATGACAGACTTTTTATATCCGATCTATATTTTGCTTATGGTAAATGTTTCATATGATATATATAAGTCAACAAGAAAGATTCCTTATGCCTTACAACGAGTTTTGTTGTTATTGATATTAATGATTTTTACTTATGACCGAGTATCCTATCGTTATATGCGTCCTTTAGCTTATGGCTATTTTTATCAATTGTATTTTCCTTATACTTCTGTATTTGATAAAACAGAATATGTAGAACGGGAAAATTTGTTGTATTTATATAGAGAATAAAGTTATGGATTGTACTGTATATACGATTATAGTAACGTATAATGCAATGCCATGGATTGATCGTTGCTTGGTTAGTTTGCGTAAGTCTACGAAGAGTTCAATTCCTGTAGTAATAGACAATGCTTCTTCTGATGGTTGTGTTGAGTATATCAGAGAAAATTATCCTGAGGTAGTATTGTTTCCTCAAAACAGTAACTTAGGTTTTGGGCAGGCAAATAATATTGGATTTAAGTATGCACTTGCAAATCAAGCAGATTATGTTTTGCTGTTAAATCAAGATGCAGCATTGCATCCTAAGGCTTTGGAGTTGTTGTTGCGACAGAGCGATGGAAAATCTCTTTTCTCTCCTTTACATTGCAATGGGGATGGCTCTCAAATTGATTATATGGTGAAGCATGCAACTCTTTTAAAAGCAAAAAATACGTTGTTGGATGATTTGCTATTAGGAAAACCAAAACCAATATATGAGATTGGTGAGATTTGTGCAGCTTGCTGGTTAATGCCCGTGTCATTGCTACGAACTGTAGGTGGCTTTAATCCTTTGTTTTTCCATTATGGAGAAGATAATAATTATTATCAACGTTTGAAGTATCACGGGGTTCTTGTTTTCTTAGTACCTCAAGCTTTAATGTTCCATAATAGAGAGATACATGGAAATATGACTGCATATAAAAGAAGATGGATATATCGCAGGTTATTGCTTGTGGCCACTAATATTAATTTATCATTGTTGAAACGAATAAAATCGTATTTTGAGATACTGAAAGACTGTTATGTGCATGCATTATGGAAAAAGCAATATATTCCTGGTCTTTTTATCTGTAACTTTGTGTGCTTGTTATTTCAATATCAAAAGTTAATGTGTTGTAGGAAACAAGATATTGTTATTGGGACTACATGGATATAGAATTATAAAGATATGAAGGTACTTTTTATTATAAGTTCAATAACTTTTTTTGATGGGAGTAGTAAGTCTTTTATGAATATGTTGGACGGCTTGATAAAATTGGGTGTTCAGCCGATGATCGTTTTTCCCTCTGCTGATGGCATATATGAGTTTTATCGTAGTAAAAGGATACCCTCTATGGTTTTGAATTATCGAATGGCTGTCTATCCTCCTTTGAAATCTTGGAAAGATTATGTGATGTTTCTACCTCGCTTATGTGGTCGTATTGGAGTGAATTATATCGCATCACGCAAATTACGCGAAATAGCAAAGCGATTTAAGCCAGATATTATTCATACAAATGTAAGTGTTATAGATATTGGCTATAGAGTGTCGCGGCAGTTGAAAATTCCGCATATTTATCATGTTCGTGAGTATGGAGATAAGGATTTTGCTTTGTATCATTATCCAATGCGTTCTTGCTTTCTGAAGAACTTGAAAAAGCGTTCTTATGCAATATGTATAACAAAAGATATTCAAAGGCATTGTAATTTGACTGCTGATAATTCTTGGGTGATTTATAATGGTGTGTGTTTAGAGAGTCAAATTCGTTTTAATCCACAAAAAAAGAATTATTTTTTGTTTGCAGGAAGATTAGAACCTGCAAAAGGAGTAGAAGAGTTGTTGATTGCTTTTGCTGATTTTTGTATGCAGCGTCCTGATTTGGATACTAGGTTAAAGATTGCTGGTGATACAATCAATATCCGATATTATGATTTCTTATTGAATGAGGTTAAGCGTTTACATATAGAGGAGCGGGTGGATTTTTTGGGTAAGCGAAAAGATATCAATGATTTAATGACAGATGCATATTTAATGATTGTCCCTTCTAAATTTGAAGGATTTGGGAGGATTACAGCTGAGGCAATGCAAAATGGAACTTTGGTATTAGGCCGTGATATGGCAGGCACGAAAGAACAATTTGATAATGGTTTGCAATCAACAGGTGGGGAGATAGCTTTGAGATATTTAACTCATCAGGAATTAGTGCAGGGTATGATTGACGTGGTGGAAAAGGGTATTGAATTCTATTTTCCTATGATTGAACGTTCCCAGCTGGTAGTGAGGGAATTATATACAATAAATCGTTGCTCTGAATTAGTATATGATTTTTATGAACGCATATTGAAGAGATAATTTTCTTTTGCTATATGATTATGTAATCAAATATGAGTTGAAAGAATTCATAATTGAATTTTTGAAATATATGAGTGATTAGATGAGAAATGTAGTTTTGTATATGTTTTTGTAAGATAAATAAAATGATGGAACAAAAGAGAAAAGCGCGTGTTATAGCCTTTTATTTACCTCAATTTCATCCTATTCCGGAAAATGATAAGTGGTGGGGCAAAGGATTTACTGAATGGACAAATGTAGCAAAGGCTAAACCTTTATTTCGAGGTCATTATCAACCACGAATACCTGCTGATTTAGGCTTTTATGATTTGCGTGTTCCTGAAGTGAGGGAGGCGCAAGCGCAATTGGCGCTTGAGGCTGGTATAGAAGGCTTCTGTTATTGGCATTATTGGTTTGGCAATGGGAAGCAGTTGTTAGAACGCCCTTTTAATGAAGTATTGGCTACTGGTAAACCTGATTTCCCATTTTGTCTAGCTTGGGCAAATCATGATTGGACCACTAAAACGTGGCAGCGCAGTACAAATATCGTAAGACCTTGTGTTATTGCCAAGCAATTATATCCAGGTAAAGAAGATCATATAAGTCATTTCAATTATGTTTTACCTGCATTTGAAGATCCTAGATATATAAAGGTGGATGGAAAACCTATATTTATGATTTTTGATCCATACAATTTTGTAGATGTCTCTAATTTTATTACATTGTGGAGAGAATTGGCAGTTGCTCATGGACTACAAGGTATTCATTTTGTTGCAGTTGCAAATTCAACTTCTACAATAAGAAGAAAAAATGATGGGACATTGGAGCGTGTGCTTCCTAATATTTCAAGCAGTTCAGATGTGTATGTGAATATATTGGGTCTTGGGTTTGATGCTGTCTGCTCATTTGGAAAATCCAGAGCAGAGATGATTAGTCAGGGGAAATATAGAAGGTTAATAAACAAAGGGTTAAGGCGATATTTTTCAATGTTGCGAACTGATAATTTTAATTATCCTGATGTGGTAAAGAATTTTTTTGCTCCAGAAGATGGTTGGGAGAATATTTATCCGACAATTATGCCACAGTGGGATCGAAGCCCTCGCGTGGGAAATTATGATGGTGTGTATGTGAATGCTACTCCCGAGCATTTTAAAAAACATATTTTAGATGCATTAAGAGTTGTTTCAGGCAAGAGTGATGAACATAAAATCCTTTTTTTGCGTTCGTGGAATGAATGGGGTGAAGGAAATTATGTTGAACCTGATTTAAAATATGGGAATGCTTTTCTTGAAGTTATAAAAGATGTTATCCTGCATAAGTGATTTTGATATGAATAAAATGTGGCACAAGTTAAGTATACTTTGTAATGTGTTTGTTGGCTATTTGTTGAAAATCAAGTATGATTTATTTTTAATCGATATGAAACAACAGAATAAAAAACAAACGGTTGATCTTATTGTCTCTTTAACAAGTTATGGAAGGCGTGTTTCTGATAATGTGGTCTATTATACAATTTTATCGATATTAAATCAAACCGTTCTTCCTAAAAGAGTTATTTTGTGGTTAGATTGTGATAATTGGAATTCACGTAATATCCCTAAGAAAATTTCAAGATTACTTTCATTTGGTGTAGATATTAGATATTGTAAGGATTTGTACTCGTATAAAAAGATTATTCCTGCTTTGAAAGCTTTTCCTGAAGAAGTGATTTTGACGATAGATGATGATGTTATTTACCCTAAAACCTTTTTAGAGGATTTTTGGAAAGCACATTTGAATTATCCGAATAGAATATGTGCTTCGTGTATGTCTAGGCCAATATTTAGTAATGGTAATTTATTGCCATATAATTCTTGGGTTGATTCTGCTTATGGTGTGTGTGCACCAATTGAGATTCCAAAAGGAGTTGGAGGTGTTTTATATCCAGTCGGGGCTTTAGATGGTGAAGTTCTAAATGAAAGTGTTTTTCTTAAATTAGCAAAAGACGCAGATGATATATGGCTCTGGATAATGGCTATAAAAAATATGACTCCAAAATATAAAATCAAAATGCGAGGTAATCTATATTCGTTTGATGCTTTATATCAATATTTCCATCATGGTGCTGCATTAAATCATTCTAATGTTAAGTGTTTTAAGAATGACGTTCAAATAAAAGCATTGATTGATTATTACAATATTGATATGGTAAACATATCTAGTGTAAAATATTAAGAAAGATGTTTTCTAAATAATGATTTGTATAACTTTCTTAAAATAGATAGTTTTAATCATGGGGGTGTCTCTTGAAGTTAAAATGTGTAAATAGCTAGTGATTGTTTAAATTTTAATACAGGTCGTTGATTTAAGTGACAAGTATATTTTATGTTGGTAATCTGAGAGAGTTATATATTTTGTTTAATGTAGAATGTCCTTATATTATGAGAATATGTAGGAAGTTGTCGGTGATTTGTCCCGTTTATAATGAGCGACAATATATTATAAAGTGTGTAGAATCCATTTTGGCTCAGGATTTCCCAAAAGATAAATTGGAGGTTTTGTTTGTTGATGGTATGAGCAGTGACGAAACAAGACAAATAATAAGTTCATATGTTGATAAATATTCTTTTATACGTATGTTGGACAATCCTAAACGTATTGTGCCGTGTGCTATGAATATTGGAATTATGGAAGCTAAAGGGGATGTTATTATACGTTTAGATGCGCATGCGATATATCCAACTAATTATTTCTCTGTGCTGGTGGATACTTTGTATGAATTGGGTGCTGATAATGTTGGTGCTATATGTAGAACATTACCGGCATACCAGAATTCAAAATGTAAGGCTATAGCTATTGCAATGAGTAGTGCATTCGGTGTTGGAAATTCTTATTTTAGAATAGGTACTGATAAAGTTATGCAGGTTGATACTGTTCCTTTTGGTTGCTATAGGAAGAAAGTGTTTGAGGAAATAGGAATGTATGATGTAGAATTAGTGAGAAATCAAGATGATGAACTTAATGCACGATTAATTAAGCATGGAGGGAAAATTTATTTGCTGCCTAATTTGGTTATTGATTATTATGCTCGTGACACTTTCAATAAAACATGGAAGATGTTTTATCAATATGGCTTGTACAAACCTTTAGTTAATAAGAAATTGGGCACACCTGCTACTTTAAGACAATTCGTGCCACTACTATTTGTTTTAGGTGCTTTTGTTGGAGCTGGAATGTCGTTTATTTATACTTGGTTTATATATATATATTGTTTTGTGTGGATATTGTATGTGTTGATTGGTCTTTTTGTGGGTATAAAGGTTCATAAAGAAAAACATGATTGGAATATGATTTTTATATTGCCTGTTGTTTTTGGGATTATACATTTTGCATATGGTATAGGGTATTTATATGGAATATATAAAGTAATCTTTTATAAATCTTTTAATGTAACTTCAAGTAGATAAGTTGTATGAAAAAAATTTCCTTTTCACCTCCTGATATTACGATACAGGAGGTTGAAGAAGTTGCTAATGCGCTTCGTTCAGGTTGGATTACTACAGGTCCTAGAACAAAAGAATTTGAAAAACAAATTGCGGAATATTGTCATACAGGAAAAGCTGTTTGTCTTAATTCAGCAACCGCATGTATGGAATTGATCCTTCGTGTATTAGGGGTCGGTCCTGGCGATGAAGTGATTGTCCCTGCTTATACTTATACTGCTACAGCCAGTGTGGTTGCTCATGTGGGCGCTACCATTGTAATGGTAGATACTGCACCCAATTCTTATGAAATGGATTACCAAACTGTAGCTACTAAAATAACAGAACGTACTAAAGTAATTATGCCAGTAGATTTGGCGGGTATAATTTGTGATTATAAGACTTTATATGAGGTAGTTGAATCAAAACGTTCTATATTTAAGCCGAATAATAAAATACAGGAAGCTATTGGGCGAGTAATATTGCTGGCTGATGCTGCTCATGCTTTTGGTGCTCAACAGAATGGACGAATGTGTGGTGAAATTGCTGATTTTACTTCATTTTCTTTCCATGCGGTAAAAAATTTGACGACAGCAGAGGGGGGGGCATTAACTTGGAGAAATATCAAAGGTATAGATAACGAATGGTTATATAAACAATTCCAATTACTTTCATTGCATGGTCAGAGCAAAGATGCATTAGCCAAAACTCAGTTGGGAGCATGGGAATATGATATTGTTTCTCCTGCGTATAAATGTAATATGACCGATATAATGGCTGCTATTGGTTTGGTTCAATTGAATCGTTATGCTAATATATTGAATAGAAGAAGAGAAATAATTGAAAAATATAATACTGCTTTTTCTAATTTGAATGTACAAGTATTGGAGCATTTTTGCGAGAACCATGCATCGAGTGGGCATTTGTATTTGGTGCGTTTATTGGGAAAAGATGTTGCATATAGAAATGATGTAATTATAAAAATGGCAGAGCAAGGAATAGCATGTAATGTACACTATAAACCTTTGCCCATGATGACTGCATATAAACAATTGGGTTTTGATATCAAGAATTATCCTAATGCATATTGTATGTATCAGAATGAAATCACATTGCCTTTACATACTTGTTTGACTGACGATGATGTTGAGTATGTTATAAAGCATTTTATAAATATTGTTTCTGCATAGGAGTGATTTTTATGACAAGATTCTGTGATATACTCATTAGTTTGCTTGGTCTCTTGTTTTTAAGCCCGTTGTTCCTTGTGTTGGCTATATGGATAAAAATAGATTCTTCGGGACCTGTCTTTTATAAACAAAGCCGTGTGGGACGAAATAATAAAGACTTTTTACTTTATAAATTTCGTTCTATGCGGATGGGGGCAGATAAATATGGTCTGATTACGGTTGGTGGACGGGACCCTCGTGTGACTCGGTCTGGTTATTTTATTCGAAAATACAAATTAGATGAATTTCCGCAATTAATCAATGTCTTGAAGGGTGATATGAGTTTGGTTGGACCGCGTCCAGAAGTTCGTAAATATGTGGATTTATATACGGATGAACAGCGTAAAGTCTTGTCTGTACGTCCAGGTATAACCGATTATGCTTCAATTGAGTATGTGGATGAAAATGTTCTGTTGGAAAAGTCAAATAATCCAGAACGTACCTATATTGAAGAAATCATGCCACACAAGCTAGAATTAAATATGCGCTATATTGCAAATCCTAGTGTATCAGAGTATTTAAAGGTGATATATCTAACGGTTAAGAAAATAATAAGATGATTTTATAGCAAGCAACTTTTTTGCCACAACATTATAAATATTTTTTTGAGGATAGCTTGTAAATTGAAGTAATGGAATAGAAGCTTATTGTTAAAATGTATCGGATGGAAAACACCGTCCAAAATGTTTTGTAAATGGAAACAGGATTGGTATAGGTAGTGGCATATTGCACGCTTTAAAGGAATATAGCTTTATCTCTTTTGAAAATAGCTATCAGAAAGGGGAATTTAAAGTGGTCATAATCAGGCAAAAACTGGAATCCCCCCAGAACACCCCCCAGAATACCCCCCAGAATACCCTGGAAGAGAAAATCTTGGATGAAATCAGGAGGGATAGATATGTGACGCAAAAACAATTAGCGGAAAGGTTACAGATTGGCTTCTATACAGTAAAAAAATATATGACTAAACTGAAAAAGAAAGAACGTATAAAAAGGGTTGGGTCAGACAGGAGTGGCTATTGGGAAGTGATAAAATAAAATAGAATCTGCAGTTGAATGTGCTAAATGGCGATATGGCTTTGATTGGCCTTCGTCCTCTTTTGGTGAAATATCTTCCGTTTTATACAGTAGAACAAATGAGAAGACATGAGGTTAGACCGGGTATTACATGATGGGCACAAGTTAATGGACGCAACACAATATCTCATACCAAGAAGTTTGAATATGATGTGTGGTATATTGACTATCTTACGTTTGCTTTGGATTATAGATTCTTTTCTTGGCTATTAAAAAGGTATTTGTAAGAGATGGCATCTCCGCGGAAGGTGAAGCTACGGCAGAAACCTTTAACGGACATAATTCGGGATATTCAGTAAATGTCCCCCAAAAGCAAGATGGCATATAAAGCGGATAGGATGCAATCACTTTATATGCCATTT
>CALUKG010000021.1 GCA_944321155.1 uncultured Bacteroidales bacterium
TACAAAAAAGCCAACTAATTCGCAATAATTTGTGGATGAATTAGTTGGCTAATTTTATTCTATTTACTGAATGTCCCAACGCAGCAGATTGCATGTTATGCACTCGACCACAAGGTGCGTCAGAATTTGTAAGATGCAGATTGCATGTTATGACGCACCGTCTTTATGCCTGCTTGATTATCTCCAACAGCTGCTGAGCATGTATAGAAGTCTTTATCTGCTTGGGAGTCAATATATGCGTCACCACCCCATCCTCATCAGCAATGAAAGTTGTACGCAAGGTTCCCATAAATTGTTTTCCCATAAACTTCTTCTCACCCCACACGCCAAACAGTTCCACCATCCGATGGTCCTCATCTGCAATAAGCGTAAAAGGCAACTGCTTGGCGGCTATGAATTTCTGGTGGGCAGCCTGCTTGTCAACACTCACCCCCACTATCTCATATCCTAATGCTTTTATCTCACTATATTCATCACGCAAACTACATGCCTGTGCCGTACAACCAGGCGTATTGTCCTTCGGATAGAAATAGATAATCCATTTCTTACCCGGAAAATCTCCTCTGTGAAATTCCTTACCGTTCTGGTCCATTCCTAAAAATTCAGGAATCTTGTCTCCGATATTTATAGCCATAATCCGAAAAATTAATTGTCATTGTTTGGTGCAAAAATAGCATAAGTACATAATTTGACCATAGAAATGCTGTGTTTTGTGCATAAATGTTGATGATATGTGCAAAAAAGCGTACCTTTGCAGCGGATATATATAATGTTCACATTTTAAAGTTCAATCTTATGAAATTATTAGAAGGAAAAACAGCCATTATTACTGGGGCTGCACGCGGTATTGGCAAATCCATTGCATTACGTTTTGCTGCTGAGGGTTGCAATATTGCATTTACCGACTTGGTTATTGATGAAAATGGACGTAAAACTGAAGAAGAAATAGCTGCATTAGGTGTTAAGGTGAAAGGTTATGCTTCCAATGCTGCCAACTTTGAAGAAACACATGCTGTTGTAGCTGAAATTTTGAAGGATTTCGGTTCTATTGATATCCTGATTAACAATGCCGGTATTACCAAAGACGGCTTGATGATGCGCATGAGCGAAGCACAATGGGATGCTGTTTTAACAGTCAACTTGAAGTCTGCTTTCAACTTCATCCATGCATGTACTCCTATCATGATGCGCCAAAAGAGCGGTAGCATTATCAACATGAGTTCTGTGGTTGGCGTAAGCGGCAACGCCGGACAGGCTAACTACTCTGCTTCTAAAGCTGGTATGATTGGTTTGGCTAAATCAATCGCCAAGGAATTGGGTTCTCGTGGTATCCGTGCCAATGCCATTGCTCCAGGTTTCATTGAAACAGACATGACACATGCCTTGACCGACGAACAACGTGCTAAATGGGCAGAACAAATTCCATTGCGCCGTGGTGGTACACCTGACGAAGTTGCTAAAGTGGCTCTGTTCTTGGCTTCTGACCTTTCTTCTTATGTATCAGGTCAAGTTATCCACTGCTGTGGTGGTATGAACTGCTAATAAAACAACTGAATTATAGCCTAAAAGGCGGACATGTTAACTTTTATGTTCAACATGCCCGCTTTTCTTTTATTCCCTGTCAATATCTGCCTATCCCAAAGGGAATATTATACAGAACCCTCCCACAAATTCAAGCAAAAATCACTACTTTTGCAAAATAATCGGTACAAGCGGATATCCGTTGGTACCTTAATCCCAACTAGAAAATGCAAGAACCTTTATTAGGAAAAAACCTGGAAGAATTACGCTCCATAGCCATTGAAGTTGGCCTGCCGGCTTTCACGGGCAAACAATTGGCTGACTGGCTTTACAAAAAACGTATCTGCTCCATTGAAGAAATGACCAATATCTCACGCAAAGGCAGGGAACAACTGTCTGAACGCTACTGCGTTGGACGTATGTCCCCTACCCATAAAGCCGTATCCACTGATGGTACCATCAAATACCTGTTGCCCACATCATGCAACTATTCCGTAGAAGCCGTATATATCCCAACGGATGACAGAGCCACACTATGCATCTCCACACAGGCTGGCTGCAAAATGCATTGCCGCTTTTGCATGACGGGCACACTAGGCTTTCATGGCCAACTCAGTGCATGCGACATTCTGAACCAGATATTCTCCATTCCTGAATCCGACACGCTCACCAACATTGTAGTGATGGGCATGGGCGAACCTATGGACAATATTGACGCTGTATTGCGTGCACTGGAAATAATGACGGCCGACTATGGCTGTGCTTGGAGTCCGCGACGCATTACGGTTTCCACAGTGGGCCTGCTTCCCGGCTTGGAACGCTTCCTCAAGGAGAGCGAATGCCACTTGGCCGTCAGTCTGCACAACCCCTTCAGCCGTGAACGGCAGGAAATCATGCCGGTAGAGAAAGCCTATCCACTGCAAGCGGTCATCAATCTCATCAAACAATTTGACTTTGACCACCAGCGGCGTGTTTCATTTGAATACATCGTCTTTGCCGGTGTCAACGACACAATGCGCCATGCTGTGGAAATGCAGAAGCTGCTGCGTGGAATGAACTGCCGCATCAACCTCATCCGTTTTCACGACGGCAACCAGTGCGACTTGAAAGGCGCATCCATGGAACGCATGGAATTTCTGCGTGACTATTGGACCAACAACGGCATAACCAGCACCATACGACAATCAAGAGGCGAAGATATTTTGGCCGCATGCGGCATGTTGATAGCGCAGGAAGGAAAAGAAGCATGAGGAAATTCTTTTTATTATTAACGCTCATCTGTAGCTTTTCTAGTTACTCACAGATACGGCAGGAATTGACCGATTCACTCAACGCTTTTGCAAAACGGAGAGCAGTGGTCAATCGTATAGGCATCACACGATTGAGTTATAATAGTGGCGTCATCAGCCTAACGGCCAACGACCATCTGGCATGTGTCCCTTGGAGAAAAGCCGATGTCGATTCGCTCAAGCAAATAGTAAGACAGGTATATGGTGCACAATCAAATGTACGCGTATGCATCTACTCCGGCGGAGTGGAACTCGAAAAACTGACACTGAGCGAAACCGAAAGGCCATGGGGCAACTACACGCGCCCCTACGTCCAGCCATGGGTCACCCAACTAGACAAACCCTTTGCCGTCGATTCGGGCATGGCGGGCAAACACATTGCTCTATGGGCCAGCCACGGCTATCATTACGACCACAAGACCAACCGATGGAAATGGCAACGCGCACGATTGCTGCAAACGGTAGAAGACCTCTATACTTCTTCCTACACCATCCCTTTCCTTGTGCCTATGCTGGAGAGAGCCGGTGCTTATGTGGTACAACCACGTGAACGTGACATTCAGACACACGAAGTGATTGTTGACAATGACCACGCCTACAAAAACGGCAGATACCAGCAAGGAAGCAGATGGGAGCGTGGCAACGGAGGCTTTGCGCTCCAACAGAATATATTGACGGGCATTGACAATCCTTTCCACATGGGTAGCCATGCATTTGCGGAAAGCACTGCCGACAGTGCTCATCTTTCTGAAATCATCTGGCAACCCAAAATTCCTGCAGACGGACAATATGCTGTCTACATCTCCTATCAAACCCAACCCAATAGCACATCGGAAGCTCATTACGAAGTGCTCCATGCCGGTGGCAGCACCCGTTTCGTGGTCAATCAGCAAATGGGTGGCGGCACATGGGTCTATCTAGGCACTTTCCCTTTCAAACAGGGAACGCAGCCGAACGGCATGGTGCGTTTGACCAACTACAGCACTTCGGAAGGGGTCATCACTTCCGACGCTGTACGCTTCGGGGGCGGCATGGGCAATATTGCACGCGGAATCAACATGCTTGAACAAAACGACTATATTTGTTTCGACGATACAACTGCTTTTATCAGCCAGCGCCCACGTTGGATGGAGGGCGCACGCTATTACCTGCAATGGAGCGGAATGCCCGACTCTGTCTATATGTACAAGCAACCCAAAGACCAAGCATACAAACCCAATGATTATATCGATGATTTGAGTTGTCGGGGCAAGTGGGTCAACTACCTGTCTGGCGGCTCTATAGTAAATCCTGATAATCGAGGACTGAATGTCCCTATCGACTTAGCCATTGCCTTGCATTCCGACGCAGGCGTAACCCCCACCGACTCTATCATTGGAACTCTATGCATCTATACATCCAAAAACGATGACAAGAAATCCATCTACCCTACCGGAACTTCCCGCTACATCGCACGCGAACTGGCCGACCGCATACAAAGCCAAATTGTCGATGACATAAGACGCTCTGTTGCACCGGAATGGCAACGCAGGTCCATGTACGATAAGTCATACAGCGAAACACGTGTGCCAGAAGTACCGGCCGTCATCATCGAACTGCTTTCTCACCAGAATTTTGCCGACATGCTCTACGGACAAGACCCGGCCTTCCGTTTTATGGTGAGCCGTAGCATCTACAAGGGTATCCTGAAATACCTGCATGCACAAGACCAAAGTGCCTATTGCGTGCAACCGCTCCCCATATCCCATTTTGCCATCCACAAAAAGGAAGACAACAAAGTGCTGCTCACATGGAAAGCCGTAACAGACAGTCTCGAACCGACAGCCACTGCCAAAGGCTTTGTTCTCTATACCCGCAGGGGCGAAGGGGGTTTTGACAATGGTCAATACATATCTTCTGACAGCTGTCTGCTCAATTTACAACCAGGAGAACATTATACGTTTAAGGTTACTGCTGTCAATGAAGGGGGCGAATCGCTCGACTCTGAATGTTTGTCTGCCTATATTCATCCGAAAGCCAAAGGCTGTGCTTTGATTATCAATGGATTTGAAAAGACAAGTGGTCCTGACTGGTTTTCCATTGACTCTACCTATGCCGGCTTTTATGGTAATCAGATGGGAATCCCCTATCTGTATGACATCAGTTATGTGGGTGCACAGCATGAATTCAGAAAAAACGTGCCTTGGATGCACGACGACGCACCCGGTTTTGGTGCCAGCTATGCCGACTATGAACACATGAGTATAAAAGGTAACACCTTTGACTACTCTCTCATTCATGGAAAAAGTTTTGCCAAAGCGGGCTACTCTTATGTATCCTGCTCTGTGGCTTCGATTGATACAAATACCTACGTCGGTTACAGATTCGTTGACTATATTCTCGGTCGCCAAGCACAGAAAACAACGGGCATGCACAAACGCAACGAACAATATGCCTGCTTCCCCGATGCTATGTTAAACTATCTCCAACGGCATGCCAACAATGGCGGAGACATAATTGTGAGCGGCGCACACGTAGGAAGCGATGTGTGGGAACACGCAAGTGCCTACAAGCGCAAACGTATCGAACAGTTGCTGCACTACCAGTGGCGCACGGCCAATGCTAGCAATTGCGGACAAGTTAAAACTTCCACTTCTGTTTTCAAAGAGTTTGATAACAGAAGAAAAAACTATAGCTATTATCATCAGCCCAATGCACACAACTACCATGTCTGCAATGTAGATGCCATTGAGCCTTACGGACAAGGTGCCTGCACCATCATGCGCTATGCCGACAACCAGATAAGTGCAGCCACAGCCTACAGAGGACGCAATTACCGCTGCTGCATTTTCGGATTTCCGATAGAATGCTTAACTTCGCAAACTGAAATTGATGATATACTGTCGCGCATAATTCGTTTTTTTGAACAATAATAACTCATTGTATATGAAAACTCTTGTCAAAATAAGTGTATTGGCAATATTGCTACTGCTGATTGGCACATCTGCCAAACGACGTCCTACTACACTGTTCATGGCTGGCGATTCTACCATGGCCGATAAAGAAGAACTGGTTGAATCACCCGAACGCGGCTGGGGACAGCTCTTTCCTACTTATATAAAGGAAAAACTTCACATTGAAAATCACGCCCGAAACGGCCGCAGCACCCGCTCTTTCATCACAGAAGGACGCTGGGACGATCTGATCAGCCGTGTACAAAAAGGCGATATCGTACTGATTCAGTTCGGACACAATGACGAAAAATCAGAAGACAGTCGCAGATATGCTGACACAACGGTTTACCGCTACAACTTAATACGCATGGTGCATGACGTACGTGAAAAAGGGGCAACCCCTATTTTGGCTACTCCTATTGCACGCCGCGAGTTCAACGAACAAGGCGAACTGACCGACCGCCACGGAGCTTATCCTGATGTTGTCCGCCAGCTGGCCAAAGACCTTTCTGTCGATATGATTGACTTGCACAAAACCAGCACGGAACTCATCAAGGAACTCGGACCGGAACGCAGCAAGGAGCTGTTTATGAACGTACCTGCCGGCGTCTATTCCAAATTCCCCGACGGAAAAATTGACAACACACACCTCACGGAAAAAGGTGCATTGGAGATTGGAAAAATGGCAGCAGATGCCATCAAAAAGCAGAAAATCAAGCCTTTAAAGAAATACCTTCGTAAGGAAGAAGACAGAGTAACGACCTATACGACCCCTGCCGACATCAAAAAATGAGAAAACAATTATTCCTGCCCATACTAATGGGTTTGGCAAGTATCTGTACATTACATAGCCAAACTATACGTCCAATAAAATACGGCAATTTCGAGACATTCACCGTACGCTATATTGAAGAATCAAGATTACTGGGTGGAAAAACCAAAACATTGTATGTGGTTGGTCCTAATGACACCATATACGGAAACAAGGCCTATAAATACGGTGTTCACACACCATGGAGCTGCTCCAATGCCTATGCCAATGTATTGGGTATAGCCAAAGGTGCCTGTTCTGCACAACCGGAGCGCCGTGAAACTGGTGGCTATTGCATGCGGCTGGACACCAAAATGGAAACGGTTGTTGTAGCTGGATTGGTGGATATTTCGGTGGCCGTAGCAGGAACGCTCTTTCTCGGTGAAACGTTGGAGCCGGTAAAAAATGCGAATGACCCCTACAAGAAAATCAACATGGGCATTCCATTTAACAGCAAACCGAAAGCCATTATGTTTGACTACAAATGCCGCATTTCTCCCGAGCAGACACTGACTAAGGCATTAGGCTTGAGATCAAGTACCATTGAAGGACATGATGAGGCTGAAGTGTATGTCTATCTGCAAAAACGCTGGGAAGACGAAGACGGGAATATCTATGCCAAACGTATCGGCACCATGCGCCATCGCTTTGTCAAGGACCAGCTGGAATGGGTCAATGACTTTACCCTACCCATCCATTACGGTGACATTACCCAAAGAAGCGATTTCAAGAAATACCAAGGACTTTTCCCTGACGGCGGACAGTTCAATGCCAAAAACAAAGCTGGAGACATGGTTCCTATTCAGGAAGTCGGCTGGGGCGACCAAAATGATACCCCTACTCACATCATCCTCATGATTACATCTGGCAGCTATCCCGCTTTCTATGGCCATATCGGAAACGCTTTCTGGATTGACAATGTAAGATTTGTTTATTGACATGAAAATCATTTGCGACAATACAATTTCAGCCAGCCAGGACCAATTGCAGATACTGGAAAACCTGGCTGCTAAATGGAACCGGCAAATTACCTTTGAAGAAGGTACAATGCCGGAAGATTTATCACTACTCTCAGAAGCAGACTTGGCGCTGGTTTTCATTATCCTGCCCAACAATAAGAAAAGAATAAGGCAATATCTGGAAAATGGCCGCGAACTCCGCATGCCCTACACCTTCCTGACCGACCAGATGCAAATGCCCGAAAACATCCGAAAAGTATTGCTCCCCATCGGTTTTCTGGAAGAAGAGGTAGGGAAAGCACAATATGCTGCTGCATTCGGACGTTTCTGCGGGGCTGAAATCACAATTGTCCAACCCAATGACTACGGCAGTCGTGCCGAAAAGAACATACAGAAATCCATCGAACTGTTCGACAAATTTGGACTTAACTACCAAATTGTAAAAGGAAAGAAAGACAGCTTCAAAATAGAACAAGAGGCCGCCTTCATGGCTGCCGACCTACAAGCCGACATTCTCATCATGTCTTCATCACGTGACTATGGTTTGGACGATATTCTGTTCGGACCGAAAGAACAGCATGTCATTCAAAAAGCACACATACCGGTCATGCTGGTCAACCCACGCAAAGACTTGTACAGCCTCTGCGACTAACGCATGATTCTCCGCTGGTTCAAGGCTCTCTGATAGCGGGCTGCGTTGCGGTTGTGCTCTGCCAGTGTGGTGGCAAAATTATGCTCTCCATTGAATGTTTCCTTGGCACACATATAGATGTATTTGTGCTTGGTGTAATTCAATACTGCATCCATGGCTGCAGCCGTCGGTATGCGGATAGGTCCAGGAGGAAGCCCTTTATATCTATAGGTATTATAGGGTGAATCTATCTGCAAATGTTTGTTGAGCACCCTGCGGATGCCAAAATCGCCCACCGCAAATTTCACAGTCGGGTCTGCTTGCAGCAGCATGCCTCTTCTCAATCGGTTTATATACAGCCCCGCCACTATCGGCCGTTCAGATGCTTTGTTGGTTTCTTCCTCTACTATAGATGCCAGAATGGCTACCTCTACAGGCGTAAGCCCTGCTTTTTCAGCTTTTTCCAAACGTTCCTCATTCCAAAAACGCTTATATTCACCGTAAAACTTATCCACCAAGCCTCTTGCACTCACACTCCAATACATCTCATAAGTGTTGGGAATAAACAGACAAACCGCCGTTTCCGGTTTCATGCCATAAGCTTCCAGAAATTTGGCATCATTTAGCAGCGACACAATAGAAACGGAATCCACCAGCAATTGCTGCGACAACTTTCCCGCCAGTTGTTTCTTAGTACGGATATTGTTAAATGTCACCTTAACCGGCGTCTGTTCCCCATTCCTCAAACGACGAATGAAATCCAAGTCCGCCTCCACTGCATCTACCTTATATTTTCCCGGCATAACATACGTAAAATGAAGCAATCGGGCATGCAATCTGAAATTATAGGGCGATTCGATGGTATAATCCGTTTTCATATAAGCCATCAGCTCATCCAATGACATACGTGTGTGCACATACAAATATGTGGATTCACCGCTTTTGGTGCAAATGTTCTTATAGCACATGCGATACACCTGGTCGATTCCAATGCTTAGCCCCACCAATAATATGGCTAGAAAGGTATAGAGAATGGTACATTTGACTGACTTCTTGGTTTTTGGACTTTTCTTTCGCGTTTTTTTCTTTTCTGCCATGTAACTGTTTGTTGGTCGATTTATTCTTTTGGAGTGCAAAAGTACAAATTATTCGGCAAAAATTAGGAGAAAACGCTTGCACAATCGAAAGATTTTTGTACCTTTGCGCTCGCATTTAGCAAGAAGGAAGTGTGGGTGAGTGGCTGAAACCACCAGTTTGCTAAACTGACGTACGGGTTACCGTACCGGGGGTTCGAATCCCCCCGCTTCCGCAAAAGGACTTACGAGCAATCGCAAGTCCTTTTTGTTTATCTATCCCTTCAACCAATTCTCCACCAAACGTTGCCCCTGCTGCGAAATGATGGATTCCGGATGAAACTGCACGCCATACAAAGGTAAACTTCGGTGAGTAAACGACATGATGTTGTCTTCCTCATCCACGGCGGTCACCTGCAGACAAGAAGGAAAACCAACCGTATCCAACACCCATGAATGATAACGCCCTACTATGGTCCGCTGGTCTATACCCTTATAAAGAACATCTTCCTGACAAAGTATTCTAATCGGTGATGCATGTCCATGACGTGGGTGCTGCAACTGCTTTACTGTAGCATCGAAAAATTGTCCTATGGCTTGATGTCCCAAACATACTCCTAAAACAGCATGTGTCTTATGTACACGCTCTATTAAACGCAACAAATCACCGGCTTCCTCTGGGATACCCGGTCCGGGCGACAACAGAATCTTATCATACTCTTCCAAACTCTCCCAAGGAAGAGCATCATTGAGCACTACATCATACAAAACACCAGCCTCTGACAATATCTGCGTCAGATTATATACAAAAGAGTCGTAATTATTGACTACCAAAACCTTTTTCATCTGCTTTGTCTGTTTGGGGGCAAAGATACTATCTTATCTCTTCCTCACACTATTCTGTTTTGTAAAAATAGAAGATGTTATGTACATTTGCGACACAAATATAATACATGGGGACATTAAATCCCCCACACAACTACACTATGCTATCTTTTTATCCGCTTCTGACGTGCAATCTCAAATGAACAGCATGGGCAGCCAACGCATCCCGTTTCTGTTTGCCGTCAATTTTGAAATGACCGAAGGGTTCATTATCCCCCACCCGCTTACCACCAAAGATGTCTATTGGTCAATCGGGTCAATGGGCAATCCAATCATACCACAACCCAAAGGCAGCCGCTTTACGGCACATCCCATTTTTGCCGAATGTTATAAAGCTAAATTCGACACGGCCTATCAAGGACTGATGAGAGGCGATTCTTTTCTGCTGAACCTTACCGTCTGTACTCCCATTGAAATGGACCACACGCTGGAAAGCATCTTTGAAAACAGCCATGCCACATACAAACTATGCGTACCCAACCATTTTGTATGCTTTTCACCGGAAACCTTTGTTCGCATTCAAGACAACTGCATTGCTTCCTTTCCCATGAAAGGAACTATCGATGCCGCCATACCCGATGCTGAAAAAGTCATTCTACAGGATTATAAGGAAACTGCTGAACATTGTACCATTGTCGATCTCATTCGAAATGACCTCAACCAGATAGCCCGAAACGTACACGTGAAGCGTTTCAGATACATTGACCATTTGCACACCAACAAAGGTGAACTGCTACAGGTATCCAGTGAAGTGTGTGGCCATCTCGATAACAACTGGCATACCCATATAGGGGACATTCTCTTCCAATTACTACCCGCCGGTTCCATCAGCGGAGCACCCAAGCCCTCGACATTGTCCATCATACAACGTTCGGAAGGTGAAAAACGAGGCTATTATACGGGCATTTTCGGATTATATGACGGCCAATCATTAGATTCTGCCGTAATGATACGCTTTATCGAAAACAGAAACGGACAATTCTTTTTCAGAAGTGGCGGTGGCATCACCATCAATAGCGACTGGCGAAGCGAATATGATGAAGTATTGCAAAAAGTATATCTCCCTTTTCTATGAAACAGCTTTTCTTGGAAACCATTTGCCTAATCAACGGAGAATTTTGCAGACTAGAAAGGCATTTCTCACGTATGCGTACAACTGCCAAAACTGCATTAGACCGTGAAATAATATTGGATGATTTTCCCACACACATTCCAGATAACTACAAAAATGGAAAAGTCAAGTGTAGGATACTTTACGATGACCATATCCGTGACATATCATTTCAACCCTACTCCATCCGACCAGTCCAGTCCCTCCGATTGGTAGAAGCCGACGAATTGGACTATTCACTGAAATATGCCGACCGTTCGGCATTGGAAAGAGTACTCTTAAAAAAACAGACATGCGATGATGTGCTGATTTGCCAACATGGACATATCACCGATACATCCTACAGCAACGTTGTATTTGAAAATGAGGAAGGACTTTTTGTATCTGATACCTATTTGCTCAACGGAACAAGAAGGCATGAACTGATAGCTAACCATAAGGTACAAGTAAGACCTATCCGCACAGAGCATCTGAAAAACTACAACCGATTATACCTAATCAACGCCATGTTAGGTATTGAAGATGGCGTTATCGTTGAAACAGACAATATCATAATATGATAGCATTTTAAAGATAAATGCGATATCCCAAAACTAAAACCATAGTGTAACAAAAACGAAGGGAGCAGTCCTTATACAGGAAGCCCCCTTCGTCATCATTCCCTCTATAAAGACTATTTCTTAAACATGAAATAAACCGCCAGCACCAAGAAAAGGAACGCTACCAGATGATTCCAGCGTAACGACTCGTTCTTAAAGGCAAAAACAGAGAAAATGGTAAAAACGGTCAGCGTTACCACCTCCTGAATCACCTTCAACTGCATCAGTGAAAATGGTCCTCCATTTTCTCGGAAACCAATTCTGTTGGCTGGTACTTGAAAAATATACTCAAAAAATGCAATTCCCCAGCTAATGGCAATAACTGCTATCAACGGAAGTGCATCAAACCACTTGAGTTCACGCAATTTCAAGTGGCCATACCAAGCAAGTGTCATAAAAATGTTTGACACAATAAGCAACAAAATAGTATAAAGTCCTTTCATTTTTGTGGTAAATATTTTGGTTTTACATTTTCCATTGCCCTCCAAATGGTGGAAACAACATGAGGATTCTGCTGCCGCAATGTTTCCAGCAATTGTTTCATATCAGATCGTGTACTTTCACGCTCATAAGGACACAATTTGATCTGCTTCCTATAATTTCTGAACTGTGCCCATTGGGCAATATCAGCCTCTGCATTTAAACAAAGCGGTCTAATGATAGTGGCATCAAATTTATCCATTTTGAGCAAGGGAGGCATAGTGGCAAGCGTCCCCTGATAAACCATATTGAGCAAAAGAGTTTCCACTATATCGTCCATGTGGTGTCCCATGGCTATTTTGTTGCAACCCAAACGCTGGGCAGTTTCAAAAAGTGCTTTCCTACGCTGCCAAGAACAGATAAAGCATTTCGATTTCTGAGGCTCTACCGATTCATCAAACGAAGTAACAACATGATGAAATTCCACTCCGGCATGTTCACACATCTGCTGCAAATAGTCAAGGTCTGACTGATAACCGATGTTCTCCACCGATATGTGAGCAGCAACTACAGAAAAACGAGGAATGTATATTTTAGCCCTTTCCGCCAAGAGCTCCAGCAAAGCCAGGGAGTCCTTACCGCCCGAAAGCCCCACCAATATCCTGTCATCATCATTAATCAGATGATAATCGTTCAATGCCTTTCTGAAACGCTGTCTTATGCGTATTTCCAAACGTTTCTGCTCGGGTGAAATTCTGTTTTCCGCCATTCTGTTCTTATCCAATCTTGCTATGTATAAACGAAAAAATACCGACGTTAGGAAGTGAATTTCCAAACGTCGGTTAGTCGTTAATGCACAAATACTCTTATTCTGCAGCCTCTTCAGCAGGAGCAACCGGTTGTTCTTCAAAACCAGGAGTTGCAGTTTGAGGATTAGATTGAGCTGCCTCTTGTGCTTCTTGGATTTGCTCCTTGATAAGTGACTCGCCTTTGCTTACTTCTTGGCTACCCTTCTTTGCTCCAACAGCAAAAATAGAAAGCAAGATTACAATTGCTGCCAATACCCATGTTGCTTTTTCCAGGAAATCAGTTGTTTTTCTTACACCCATAATCTGGTTAGAAGAGGAGAAACCTGAAGCCAATCCGCCTCCTTTTGAGTTTTGTACCAATACAATAAGGATAAGAAGGATTGAAGCAATAACAATAAGGATAGTCAAAAATGTGTACATATTATTCTGATTATTAAGTTTTTAATTTATTTATTTTCCATCGGAATCCCTTTATTCTCCATCACTTTTTGCAGGAACCGAATTTGGTCTGCAAAGTAAGCGCTTTTTTTTGGATTATTCAAATTTAATTGACATAAAATTTCTATTGCATCAGCATATCGTTCCTCTTTGATACATTTTTTTATCTCGTCCTGTTGCTGAAGCGGTTGTTCATTGGTTTTCTGCACTGGAGCTACAGGCGGTTCGGCTTGCAGATTCTCACGCGCCTGCTTGAGTCTCAAAGCCAATTGCTGCAACTCGCCCGTCTCGTTACTGGAACTTTTCAGTTGTTCCAACATGCCGAAATAATCAGCGGAATGTTTAGGTTTCCGCACCCTCACCTTTTCCTCCTGTGCATGGTCTTGCAGAAACTCATACATCTGTCTGGGCGAATTCACATACACAGCCGCCTTTTTCAGTTCCCGTGCATAATGTATGCTTTCCGTCTGCTTGAGTCCCTTCAGATACAGCAAGCGTATAGGAGTACAATAAGGCGCATAGGCAAGAATATCAGCGAATTCCTTTATATCGTTCTCGCCAATCACCTGACTGTTTTCCAAAAAACCAACCAGTTCCTGTATATTCATCTTACCATTTAGCTACAGTATCGTTGTAGATGCTTTCAGTAATTTCCTGCACCATAACAGTAATCAATTCATCTTGAACATCGGTCAGCATTTGGTCGCTGCTAAAGTTCTGCGAAGCCGTATATTGTTTTTCGTAGCTGTCATCCGGATTCACATTATTAGTAAAACGCACTCTGACCGTAAGCGTAAGTTTGGTTTCGGCAGAAAAACTGTCGGCACTAATAGCCAATGGAGTCAATGTATAACCGGTTATTTCTCCTTCAAGCTGCAAATCACCACCATCCTTAACCAACTGCAAGCGTGTCTGGCGCACATAAATATCTTTCAAAGCCTCAGTAAAAGTAGAAGCCAATGGCGGATAAACTGATTCCGCAATGTTCGGGAAATCAGCCACACTGATGGTCTTTGTCTTTGTATAGTCAATGGAAGCACCGTTGAATTTGTAGGAAACGGTACAGCCGTTCAACAAAAGCATAACGAGCAATTGGGTCAGTATAATCACTTTTTTCATAAGCACTAATAACTATTTGTTGTTCTTTCTACGGGGTTGGAACAAATCATATTCCTTCAATTTCCTATAGAGCGTGCGCTCCGAAATGTTCAATGCGGCAGCTGTAGCATTGCGTCGTCCATGGTTCTCTTCCAGCACCCGTTTAATCATCTTCTTCTCCATGTCCTGCAATGTCTCTCCCTCCGATGAAGCCTCATTCTCCCTATATTCCTCAGCCACCTGAAAATCCACCTCATCGGCATCATGGTTAATCGGATTGATGTGCTGTACCTTAATAGGCGCATCGTCCTTTTTCTGAGGAGCAGTTACAATGGAAACAGGATGCTGGAGGTCTTCCGCATATTTCTTGACTACCTGCAAGTCTTCCTGCGAAATATTATTTTGGTTGATAATATTGTACACGAGTTTCTTCAGGTCGTTCATGTCCTTCTTCATATCAAACAGCACTTCATAGAGTATTTCCCTCTCTGAAGCAAAGGACTTTCCACCCTGCTGGGCTTTTCCCAACAACACGGGCATGTGTCCCATTTCATTTTCAGGCAAATATTTCCGCAAGGTTTCCGCCGTAATCTCGCGGTTTTTCTCTATAACGGCTATCTGTTCCGTTACATTCTTCAACTGACGGATATTACCGTTCCAATAATAATTGCACAACACAGTACGTGCTTCATCGGTCAGCTGCAATGGAGGCATCTTATATTTTTCGGCAATGTCCGATGAGAATTTTCTGAACAGCAACGGAATATCCTGCTTTCTTTCCCTTAGCGGAGGCAGATTGATGGGCACCGTACACAAACGGTAATACAAGTCCTCACGAAAACGGCCTTCCGCTATGGCCTGCTGCATATTCACATTGGTGGCAGCCACTACTCTCACATTGGTTTTCTGCGGTTTAGAGGCTCCTACACGTATAAACTCCCCTGATTCCAGCACACGAAGAAGCTGTGTCTGAATCGGAAGAGGCAATTCGCCCACCTCATCCAAAAAGATTGTACCCTCGTTGGCTGTCTCAAAATAACCTTTTCTCTCACCAGCTGCTCCTGTAAAGGCGCCTTTCTCATGTCCAAACAGTTCGGAAGCAATGGTTCCCTCTGGAATAGCTCCACAGTTCACAGCAATATACGGTCCGTGTTTACGGGCACTGAAACTATGGATAATCTGTGGAAAACGTTCCTTACCTACCCCACTCTCACCAGTAATAAGCACTGATAAATCAGTAGGAGCTACTTGTATGGCAATATCAATCGCCCTATTAAGCGCCTCTGAATTGCCTATAATGCCAAAACGCTGTTTAACAGTCTGAATATTAGCTAAGTCCATACCTATATATTTTTGTTGACTTACCTGCCTATAACAAAATTCAGCCCATAAAGTTCATCCTATCATGTCATTTTGGCAGAAAAGCAGACAAAGATACAAAAAGGTGACAATTGGTGCAAATTGAATGCAGAATCAAACTTGTTTGAATTATGCTGAAATGCAGCCCAATTGCAATGAAATTAATCGGAGAGGCAAATAAAAAACATACAGTTTTTCGATTTGACTATCCCGAAAGACAGTGCAAGCTGAATCCAGAACAAAATTTGCTTTCGTTATGGTGAGGCGCAGCCTGTCTTCAACAAAGTTAACCGCATTGTATCTTATCAAAAGATACAAAAAAGTGACAATTGGTGCAAATTGACAATTATAAACCTCATCAGAGCCCAATAAATTTAAACTCTGATGAGGTAAACTCAATCATAATGCAATCAATTGGAGAAATTAACCCCACACTACTCTTTCTCCAGATAGTCTTTATACAATGCTGCAATATCGTCCGGCGTAATGCCCAGCAGCTTCATAGATTTACACATCTCAGGCAAATCTTCCCGCAAGAACACTTCTTTCCGGAGAGCCTGAATACGCTTTACAGCTCCTTTTTCCACAAAATAGCCAATTCCGCGTTTGTTGAATATGATTTGACGCCCCTGCAAATATTCGTATGTACGTACCACCGTATTGGGATTCACTTCCACAATGGCCGCATAATCACGAACTGACGGAATACGCTCCTGCTCCAAATAGACTTTCTGGAGTATTTCATCCATAATCCTGTCAGCTATCTGCAAATAAATCGTCTTTGATTCTTTGAATATCATAATTTAAAACAAGTTCCTTTCCATAACTTGCGAACGGGAAAACAAGCGATAGGCAAGCCACCAATTCACAACTGCAAAGATAGAATAAATTGTATAATATATCCATGTATAGACTCCATCATATACCACCATTGACATAGTGGTAATGGATAAAGAATTGCCTTGTCCTCCCATTCTAAATGCTAAAAAACAAACAGATAGAAGGCTATTAAATAACACCATAAGAATTAAAGTCTTTCTGAACGGATGTTTGGTGAAATAGGTTCCACCTAAAATATACAGCGAGTGTGTCCACACAAACGAAATCAGAGAAAGCAACCAAAACACACCATCAAACTTCATATTTGGTGTCATCATAACCCCATCTACTACATGCCCCATCTCCATCACTCCCCATGTATTTACCGAGAAAACCGCACCTATCAGTATCCTTGTCAATTCCGCCACCAGAAACACCACAAACAATACAAAAGCAGTACCAAAAACCGAATAGACAACACGACTTACAAATTTTTCAGCATGGGTGGCCGGCAACATCAGAAACTCAATCCTTTTACCCCTGCCCGACATGGGTTTAAAGATTCTGGAAGCGGAAAAACACAAGACAGCAGATATGCAAAAAGACATAAACAAAATAGTCATGTAACAAAAAAATCCAAACGGGCTGGTAGCTACTGTCAATCCTTCATCGTAACGGGAAACGTATGCAGTCAAACAAAACCATAGCAATACGATAATATAGGAAGCTAAAAAGAAATAGAATATACTTTTCCAGTTTTCCGATATATCACGTTTGAGCAACAAAGCAATTCGTTCCAAACTGAATTTACTAGCAGTTGAATTCATAAGAAAATGGATTTAAGGGTGAAACACTTTTCTGATTTTTTCCTTGTCCGCCAAAACGGCATTGAACAGAAGTTCCAGTTGGAGCTGGCTCTCCTCTGCATCGGTATTGAGGCGGATAATACTGTTTCCTTGTGCCGACGGCTGCACATAAAGTACGTGTTCTGTTGGCACGGAAACGGCTTGCTCACCAAAATATAGCTTGTCTGTAATGTCGGAAACGGGTACGTCCAAAAGAATATTTGCACCGTCAATCATCAGTACATGGTCGAGCAAACGGTCAATATCCTTTACCTGGTGGGTGGAAATGACAACGGTCTTCTCATCGGTCATGCCCGATGCCAACACTTTGCGGAACTGACTCTTCGACGGAATATCCAAGCCATTGGTCGGTTCGTCGAGCAAAAGAAGCGAAGTATTGGTGGCAAGGGCAAAACAGACATACACCTGCTTCTTCTGACCCATAGACAACTTGTCCAATTGGACATCTTTGGACAAACCGAATTCCTTCAGACAGGATTCCAACACCTGTTCGCTGAAACGGGGATAAAAAACCGAATAAAGACGAACAAACTGCATCAATGTAAGACGAGGCAATGAAAACTCCTCTGGAACAATGAATATGTCGGACAAGGTTGCCAACTTGCGTTGAGCCACATCATATCCGTCCATAACTACACGCCCTTTCAACGGACGCAACAAACCGGACATCAGATAGAGCAAGGTCGATTTTCCCGCTCCGTTCCTGCCTAACAGTCCAACAATGTTTCCCTTAGGAATCTCTAAAGAAAAGTCTTCAAAAAGGAGCTTTTTCTTGTTGTAACCGAAAGCCAGATTCTCGATTGAAACAATGGATTCTTTCATAACATCAGTGTATTAGTCAAATAGTGCACAGCAAATATATTCCCATTCACGGATATTCACAAGAAAAGCACTTATAGTTTAACATCATATAACAAAACCAGTCCACCCAACCAGCATTCTATGGAGAGGGTTACTGCCAATTGCAGGAACGTAACATAGTTTGTACTTTTGCGTTCACAATAACCCGAACTGAAAAAATTACTTATAACTCAAACAACGACAAAATGTTTATCATTCTCCTACTGCTGGCTGGCGGAATAGGCATCGGTTATCTGATGCGACACATCCATTTCCTGCAACATATCGACAAGAGCATCAGCTTCACCATCTATGTACTGCTATTTCTGTTTGGCATACACATCGGTTCCGACCAAAAATTGATTGACAGTTTTCACACCCTGGGACTACAGGCGTTTGTCATATCGTTTGCCGGAATTATCGGAAGCCTGCTGGTTACCTATATAGCCTTTAGAGTCTGGAAAAAAAGAGGGGGAGAAAGGAGGAGCGATGAAGAATAGTCTGATCATTTTGGGCATTTTTCTGCTGGGACTGGCCATCGGTATGCTGCATATTGACCCTCTCAGCTGGTTCAGCGCCCATGCATCAACCTATATTCTCTATGCACTGATGCTTCAAATCGGCATCAGCATCGGCCATAGCAACAAACTGACAGAAATGAAACGCCAACTCCATTGGAGCACCCTGTGCCTGCCCTTGATGACCATTGTGGGCACACTGCTGTTTTCTGCATTGGCCGGCATTCTTCTGAGCGACTGGAGCATAACCGACTGTCTGGCGGTGGGCAGCGGCTTCGGTTATTATTCCCTATCCTCTTTGCTCATTGTTGACCTGAAAGCACCATTTATAGGAACGGACAAGGCTTTGCAACTGGGCACTATTGCACTGCTGGCCAATATCATACGCGAAATGACCTGTCTGATTGGAGCGCCCTTTTTTACACGCCATTTCGGCAAATATGCTCCCATCACCGTTGCGGGAGTAACCTCCATGGATGTCTGTCTGCCTATCATCAGAGAAACATCGGGCAATGCCATGGTACCCATTGCACTCCTACATGGCATCTGCCTGGAAATAACCGTACCCGTTATGGTCAGCTTCTTCTGCCAACTTTAACGGAAACAGCCCTTTCTATACACAATTAAGTCAAAGAAGAAAGCAAAGGAGAGTATTTTTCGAGAAAAATATGTACCTTTGTCCCAAACAATTCATATACTGATTGTCATGAATAAGATTTTCAAGGTATTTTTTTTAAGCCTGATTGTGAGCGCAAGCACTTGCATGTTTGCACAAGAAACTGCCATTCAGCCTACTACATTGATTGAAGAGGTTGAATATGAAATATATGAAGTACAAAAAAGTGAGGGCTGGTACCGAATCAGCAAGAAATTCAACATTTCACAAGCCGAACTGAAACAGGCCAATCCCGACAAGGCAGGTGGTTTGAAACTGGGCGACAAGCTCCGCATCCCTGTCAAACCAGCTCCCAAGACTCCTGCTGCAACACCGCAAGACAATTACATCAGACATAAACTTCAACCCAAAGAAACATTATACGGCTTGAGCAAGCGCTATGGGGTAAGCATAGAGGAAATTGTGAAACTCAATCCGGAAACCAGCCAACGCATGGCTATCGGTACGGAGCTTATCATACCGGTCGTTGCACCAACCACAACACAAACAACAGCAACAGTAACGGCAGAAAATACGACTGCTCCGCAAAAAGTGGAAGCACAAGAGCCATTGACCCCCGATGCAAAATCAACAAGTCAACCGCTCCCGCAACAGCACACAGCCAATACAGAGGTCATCCCAACAATGCCTTCCATGGAAACAACTGCACAAGATAGTTTGCAGATGATTCCTGGCGAATTGCCTATACGGATTGCCTTTTTGCTGCCCTTCATGCTCGATGCTCCCACCAAAGATGCGTCTGCTGACAAGTTCATTGAGTTTTACGAAGGAGCATTGCTGGCCATTGAAGATGCCAAGAAACAAGGTGTCAACATTGAAGTACATACTTTCGATATCGAAAAGAACGACATAAAAATCCAATTGGTATTGAATCGTCCGGAAATGAAATTGATGGATGCCATCATCGGTCCAGCCTACCCTACACAGGTTGAACATGCATCCACCTTTGCGTTTGACAACAAAATCAACACATTCATTCCTTTCACCTCGGAAGTGCCGGCCTTGCAAATCAACCCGTACCTCTACCAATTCAATACACCGGTAGAATACGAGGCTGCATCCATCAGCCGCGCTGTATTGGCAGTAAAATCCTCTCCCACTGTGATTATGCTGAACACGCCTGAAGCCACTACCGATAACTGTCTCCAATTGAAGGATTCGTTCAAAAGCAAAAACATCAAGGTAAAGGAAATAACTGTCACGACTGAAAATAAAGACAGCCTGGTAAACTATTTCCAAACCAATGGTAACTATCTGGTTTTCTTCAACAACGACCGCTATAAAAATATCAGCCAATACATAGATGTGCTGAACCGTGTCAATAACATGAACATCGAACTAATCGGAGGATACAACTGGCTAGGACACAAAGAAGAAATTCATTTGCCATTCTATTATGCCTCTTTGTTTGTACCCGATTCCAAACGCTGGAAACAAAAGGAATATACCCGTTCATTTGACCATTACTTTGGCCATCCGCTATCAACCGGTTTTCCCCGCTATGACATGCTAGGTTATGACATCACCAGCATGGTGCTGAACGGACTGAACCAATACGGACCTGGCGGATTGCAGCAGGAAATGCCCAACTACCGCTATAACGGCGTACAATCATCCATTCAGTTTGTCCGCAAAAATCCAATGGGCGGCTGCACCAACTCCGTGCTGACCGTACTTCGCTATGCCAACGGTCGCACCACAGAAATAGAAGTCAAATGAAAAAACTCCTGCTCATTTGCTGCATGTTAGCGTTGGGCGGATACCTCTCTGCCCAAGTGCCACTGGAAAACCCTGAAATGTATGTGGGCGCACAAGCCGGCATGACAGGCAGTACCGTTCATTTTTCACCCTCTGTCGATACCGAACCCTTCATGGCCTTCGGCATAATGGGTGGTGCAAAATGGCGATACATAGCCGAGAAGCATTTTGGCCTGCAAATTGAGCTGAACTATTCGCAAAGAGGATGGAAAGAGACCAATTCCTACATACGCCAAACCGACTACATTGAACTGCCAATGATGACACATTTGTACATCGGCAACAAGGTAAGAGGCTATCTGAACATCGGTCCACAGATTTCCTATCTATTGGCTGAAAGATCCATGCAACTGCCGGCCGACATGAGCGGACACCAATACGAAAAACTGCAAAACCGCTTCGATTACGGATTGTGCGGCGGACTAGGTTTCCAAGTCAGAACATCTGCCGGCAGCTATGAACTGGACGCACGTTTCAACTACAGCTTGAGCAATATTTACCATGCCAGCAAAACCGACCCCTTTTCTGTATCCAACAACATGAACATCGCTGTATGTTTCAGTTGGATGTGGCAGGTCCAGTAAAAATATTCCCTAAAAAGCAAATTCTGTACTATAAAGTACAAAAAACAGACAATTCCTACACATTATGTGGGACTTTTTTGCCGTATCTTTGTCTTGTAAAATAATGTATATCCAATTTTTAATACTTATATTATGAAGACAAACTATGAAATTCGTTATGCGGCCCATCCGCAAGATGCAAAGAGTTATGATACAGCCCGTATCAGACGTGATTTTTTGATTGAAAAAGTCTTTGCTGCAGATGAGGTGAACATGGTGTATTCCATGTACGACAGAATGGTTGTTGGCGGTGCAATGCCTGTTCATGAAAGTCTGAAACTGGAAGCTATCGACCCGCTCAAAGCTCCCTATTTCCTCACAAGACGTGAGATCGGTATATTCAACGTAGGCGGAAAAGGCTACGTAAAAGTAGGTAACGACACTTATGAACTGGACTACAAGGAAGCCTTGTATCTGGGATGTGGCGACAGAGAAGTCATCTTTGAAAGCCTCGACGCACAACATCCGGCCAAATTCTATTTCAACTCCGTTACCGCCCATAAAAACTATCCTGACAAGAAAGTAACCAAGGCCGATGCCATCGTTGCTGAAATGGGTAGCCTGGAAGGTTCCAACCACCGCAACATCAACAAAATGCTGGTAAGCCAGGTATTGCCTACCTGCCAATTGCAAATGGGTATGACCGAACTGCAAACCGGTAGCGTTTGGAACACCATGCCGGCACACGTTCACAGCCGCCGCATGGAGGCCTATTTCTATTTTGAATGCCCCGACGACCAGGCTATCTGCCACTTCATGGGCGAAGTAGACGAAACCCGCCACGTATGGATGAAGAATGAACAGGCTGTTTTATCTCCAGAATGGTCCATTCACAGCGCTGCTGCTACACACAACTATACTTTCATCTGGGGTATGGGCGGAGAAAACCAGGACTATGGTGACCAGGATTTCTCTTTGATTACAGACTTGAAATAATAACTATCAACTTTAAAAACATATATCATTATGGTAAACTTTTCATTGGAAGGTAAAGTAGCACTTGTAACAGGCGCTTCTTACGGAATCGGATTTGCATTGGCAAATGCTTTTGCTGAAGCAGGTGCAAAAATCGTGTTTAACGACATCAAACAAGAGTTGGTTGACAAAGGCTTGGCTGCCTATAAGGAAAAAGGTATCGACGCACGCGGTTATGTTTGCGACGTAACCAACGAAGAACAAGTGGAAGCTTTGGTGGCACAAATCGAGAAGGAAGTGGGCACCATCGACATATTGGTCAACAATGCCGGTATCATCAAACGTATTCCTATGTGCGAAATGAAAGCTTCTGAATTCCGTCAGGTAATTGACGTTGACCTGAATGCACCATTCATCGTATCAAAAGCTGTTATCCCTGGCATGATTAAGAAAGGTCACGGAAAAATCATCAACATCTGCTCTATGATGTCTGAATTGGGCCGTGAAACGGTTTCTGCTTATGCTGCTGCCAAGGGTGGCTTGAAAATGTTGACCCGCAACATTGCTTCTGAATACGGAGAATACAACATCCAATGCAATGGCATCGGACCGGGCTATATCGCCACTCCACAAACTGCCCCATTGCGCGAACGCCAGGCTGACGGCTCTCGCCACCCGTTCGATTCATTCATCGTTGCCAAAACTCCGGCTGCACGCTGGGGAACCCCTGAAGACCTGATGGGACCAGCCGTATTCCTGGCATCAGACGCTTCTAACTTTGTCAACGGACACATCCTTTATGTGGACGGTGGTATATTGGCTTATATCGGAAAACAACCACAATAATCCATGAATGCGATGAAAAAGACCGTAATCAGTATATTCGCTGTACTTTCCCTTGTTGCCTGCAACAAGGGGGTGCAGCTTGAAGTAAGCAATTCCCTTCCTATCGACAGAAACGAGGAATTGGTGGAAATCAGCACAGCCCAACTCAATTACAATCCTGAGGAATCACACATTCTGCTGGACGCAGAAGGCAAGGAAATCAACTATCAAATCATGCACTACGGACAAAATGTAGCGCAAAGCATTGTTTTCCAAGCTTCTGTTCCTGCCAACAGTTCTTCTGTATATACTTGGAAGAAAGGTACTCCCAAAGCATTCAAGGCCAAAACTTTTGCCCGCTATGTGCCGGAAAGAAAAGATGACTTTGCTTGGGAAAACGACAAATGTGCTTACAGAATGTATGGACCTGCTTTGGCCAATGAAAACCCGTCAAACGGCGTGGACATCTGGCTAAAACGCACTCCAGAACTGGTGGTTGACACATTCTATCACAATGAATTGCAATTGGGCCAGTCTTACCATGTGGACCATGGCAAAGGTCTTGACTGCTACAAAGTGGGCAACAAACTGGGTGCTGGAGGTATCGCTCCTCTTGCCAACGACACTTTGTGGGTGGGCAAACACTATGACCGCCAAGAAGTGATTGAAACCGGTAGCTTGCGCAGCGTATTCGCATTGGAATACGACTCTGTACGCGTAGGAAATGCCTATTTCACCCAACGTATTGTCATCACTGCCGATGCAGGTTCACAAGTGAACAAGGCAGAAGTAAGCTATGTAGGTCCAACTACAGTCAATATGAAATTGGCTGCTGGAATCTGGTTGCACAGCACTGTCGACAACTACAGACAAGACCTCAAGAACAAATGGATTGCCTACGCAGAAAATGCCGTTTCTGATGCAGGAATACCTGTTGGCAGAAACTACATCGCAGCCATTGTTCCTAACATGACCGGTGCTGAAATCAAAGACGAAACCTTATTGGCATACGCTCCTTATACAGTAGGTGAAAAATTCACATACTATTTCGGAGGCGGCTGGAGCCAATGGGGCTACCCTACCGACGAAGATTGGTTTGAAGCCACCAACCAAACGGCTGCTTGCCTGCAATCTCCGTTGAAGGTAAGTGTGGTCAGCAAATAAAACAAGGTAATATACAAATATTGCTGTCCGATAAACTCGATTAAACCCAAATCGGTCATTAGAATATCGAATTTCCGTGGTCTAATCTGTAAGTTGTTGATACACTGATTTTTATAAAATTGATTTTCTAATGACCGCCATTAGAAATTTATATTCGTAACTTATTGAATATAAGGCGATTATGACTGAGACCACAAAATAATAAGTTCTAATGACCGATTTGGGTTAAATATAAAAATGTAGTGCTCGGCCATTGTGTATTCAGTGGTCGAGTCTTATTTTGTAATTCCAAGCCCCCTCAA
>CALUKG010000022.1 GCA_944321155.1 uncultured Bacteroidales bacterium
GCTTGAAGAATTTCCATACCTCTCATAATGAAAAAGAGGGCGTGTCAAATATTTCTCAATTTGATACACCCTCTTTTTTGTTTGTTTTTACATATAAGGGTAGGGTTTACTTATGTTTGATAGAGCAAGCTCTTTTGCTCTATTCCCCAATAAAATATTATCTTTGCACTCTAAATATAGTTGAGTTATGCCATTAAGTTTTTCAATCGAACATAAGGATACAAATAGTAAGGCACGTGCTGGTATCATTACCACCGATCATGGTAAAATAGAAACACCGATATTCATGCCGGTGGGCACGGTAGCTTCTGTCAAGGCAGTGCACATGAGTGAACTGAAAGAGGATATTAAGGCGCAGATTATTTTGGGCAATACTTATCATCTCTATTTGCGTCCGGGAACGGGAATATTGGAAAAGGCGGGTGGCCTGCATAAATTTAATGGTTGGGACAGACCGATTTTGACCGATAGCGGAGGTTTTCAGGTCTTCTCCTTGTCTGGTAACCGCAAGATGCGTGAGGAAGGGGTAACTTTCCGTTCGCATATAGATGGAAGCAAGCACTTGTTTACTCCCGAGGGGGTAGTGGATATTCAGCGTAGTATCGGTTCAGATATTATGATGGCACTCGATGAATGTACGCCGGGAACTGCCGATTATACCTATGCCAAGAAATCCATGCAGTTGACTCATAGATGGTTGGAGCGTGGAGTGAAACGTTTTCGGGAAACCGAAGGAAAATATGGACATGAACAGAATTTTTTTCCAATAGTGCAGGGGTGTGTCTATCCGGATTTACGTCGAGAGTCAGCCAAATTTATTGCTGACCAAGGATGTGCTGGCAATGCCATTGGTGGACTTGCTGTGGGCGAACCCACAGAGAAAATGTATGAAATGATTGAAGTGGTCAATGAGATTTTGCCGGAAGACAAGCCGCGCTATTTGATGGGAGTGGGAACGCCTATCAATATACTGGAAGGAATAGAGCGGGGAGTGGATATGTTTGACTGTGTGATGCCTACACGTAATGGACGTAACGGAATGCTGTTTACTTCTGAAGGCATTATGAATATGCGGAATGAAAAGTGGAAAGACGATTTTACTCCGGTTGACCCTAATGGTACATCATTTGTGGACCACATATATAGTCGTGCTTATTTGCGTCATTTGTTCATCAGCAAAGAACTGTTGGCCATGCAAATTGCTTCTATCCATAATCTGGCCTTTTATTTGTGGTTGGTGGGTGAAGCACGTCGTCATATTATTGCCGGCGATTTCTCTGCATGGAAAAAGGAAATGGTTGAACGTTTGGGAAGGAGACTCTGATGCGTTTGTTTACACGGGTTGACCGCTATATCATTTATAAGTTTCTAGGGACGTTTTTCTTCTCTATTGTATTGATATTGAGCATTGCCATTGTCTTTGACTTGACAGAGAAAATGGATGATTTCTTTGATTCCAATGCGCCGCTCAATGCAATATTGTTTGATTATTATCTGAATTTCATCCCTTATTATATGAATATGTTCGCGCCTTTGTTCATATTCATTTCCGTTATCTTTTTTACTTCCAAATTAGCGACCAATTCGGAAATTATTGCCATGTTGGCAGGAGGCATCAGTTTCCGCCGCTTGATGTTCCCTTATTTCTTTTCTGCATTGGTGTTGGCGGTAGGTTCCTTCTATTTGGGTGGATATGTTATTCCACCGGCCAGTAAAGGATTGTTGGATTTCGAGAATGAATACATTCGGAAGTTCAAGTCAAACCATGCCCGCAATGTGCAAATGGAGGTGGAGCCGGGAGTAATTCTGTATATTGAGAGCTATCAGATTAATACGAATCGGGGGTATCGTTTTTCTTTGGAGAAATTTGAGGGAAAAAGTTTGGTTTCGCGTCTCACGGCGGAACGCATCCGCTGGGATTCAGCTTACCATTGGATAGCGGAAGATTATTTGCAGCGTGATTTTGAAGGAATGCGTGAACATATTACGCGCGGTGAACGTCTGGATACAACCATTACAGTAATGCCGTCTGAGTTTTTCATTACAGCTGAAGAGGCTGCACAGATGACCAATCCGGAATTGGCCAATTACTTGAAAAAGCAGGGAGAACGCGGTATTGGCAATATACAGGCTTTTAAGAATGAGTATTACAAGCGTTTTGCGTCTCCCATCGCAGCTTTCATTATGACTTTGATAGGGGTTTCTTTGTCTTCACGCAAGGTGCGTGGAGGTATGGGACTTCATTTGGGAGTCGGCATAGCTTTAAGTGCAATATATATATTGTTTTCAACCGTTTCTACCAGTTTTTCGGTAAATGGGGTCATGTCGCCTTTTCTGGCAGTTTGGCTTCCCAATTTCGTTTTTTTGGCAATCGGTATCTTCCTTTATTTGCGTACACCTAAATGATGTTTTTGCATTTGTCTCTGCATTCAGTTTTCACTATCTGTGAATAAGCTAGGATGCGGTTCGGCATAGTCAAATTGTGAAAATTTGTTTCCCATTTGCCTCTGCGCTCACCTTTCACTATCTTTATAGAAGACAGGATACGGTTCGGGATAGCCAAACTTGAAAAAAAATATTTTTCGTTTGTCTCTCCACTCACCTTTCACTATCTTTAGAGAAGATAGGATGGCTCGGCAGAATCCAATTACAAAACTGTGTTTTGCATTTGCTTTTGCACTCGCCTTTCCGTATCTTTGCGCGGCCTTAGGCTGTTTAAATAATCGTTATCCTTAATCTATTATTCTATGACAAGAGCAAAAGCTTTGTTGGAACCGATGGGCACATGGGCATGGTGGCGTTCCTGGTTTCTTATCTTTTTAGGCTGTTCCATTATGGGAAGTGGCTTCGTGTTTTTTATCAATCCATATAATTTTGTTCCCGGTGGTGTTTATGGAGCCGGTATAGTGTTGCACAATCTTTTTCCATCCATTCAGGTCGGTACATTCGGCTATATGTTTGACATTCCTCTTATGATTATAGCAATTCTTGTATTTGGTGGAAAATTCGGGGCACGTACGGTTCTGGCTGCTTTATATACGCCTGGATTTATGAATATTCTGACCAACCTCGTCTATCCTAATGAAGAAGCCGTTCATTCTTTGGATCCTTCTTTGCTTTTGGGAGGACGCCTTGACTTGTCGAGTGATTTGCTGTTGACCTGTCTGATAGGAGCTATTGTTATTGGTGTGGGGCAAGGATTGGTGGTAAGACAGCAGGCTACAACTGGTGGTACAGATATTATTGCCATGTTGATGCAGAAATATTTGGGTATCAAGTTCTCTACGGGTATTTTTATTGCAGATGGTATAATTGTGACTTCCGGTTTGTTGGTGATTGGTTTTGGGCTGGGAACAGGTGAGCCTGCTGAAGGAGGATGGATGTTGACTCTTTATTCCTTGATTACCATTTACGTGATTTCCAGAGTTGTGGCCTATATGCTTGATGGTGCTTCCTATGATAAGTTGCTTTTTATTATAACAAATGAGCACGAAAAACTGAGACATTTTATTATCCATGATTTGGACAGAAGTGCCACGTATATTAAAGCAAAAGGTATGTATTCCGATTCACAGCGTGATATGATTTTCTTGGTGGTTAGTCGTAAAGAGGTGCATCTTGTTCAACAGAAAATTAAAGAGTTTGACCCTCGAGCCTTTGTGGTGGTTACGGATGCATACGATACTTATGGCGAGGGATTTAAACCTCTTCCTGATGCTGATGAAATCAAAGCAGAATAACTCTATCCATTCAACTGAATATCCATACGGAAAAGGAATTCTTTCTCAGATATCTTCTGCTGAAAGGGTTCCTTTTTTGTATAAAGAGGCAGATCTTCTTGCGGGTATGATATTTTTCTGATTGGTAGGTGGGTGTTGTTTCACTGTAGTTTGGTTTTATAAGAAAAAGTCCTTAGCTTTGCCCGCACAATACCTTAAATCTATTAGATATGCATCGTCGAGAGACTTTTACGTCGGAGGAAATCCGATATTTGGAATTGCTGAGCCGTAATTTTCCCAATATGGCTACAGCAAGCACGGAAATCATCAACTTGGAAGCCATTCTCAATCTTCCGAAAGGAACTGAACATTTTTTAAGTGATATTCATGGGGAAATAGAGGCATTCGACCATGTGTTGCGCAATGCCAGTGGGGCTGTTGCACAAAAAGTGGATGCCGTTTTCGGAAATAGTTTGCGTGAAAAGGAGCGGCGCGATTTGTGTACGCTTATCTATTATCCCAAAGAACGTTTGGAACTGGTAAAACGTACGGAAGAGAATATAGACGAGTGGTATATTATCACCATGAACCGTCTTGTAAAGGTTTGTGTTGCGGCTGCGTCCAAATATACACGTTCAAAAGTCCGCAAGGCACTTCCAGAGGCATTCTCCTATATCATTCAGGAGTTGATGCACGAAAGCGAAGATGATGAAGACAAAATGGAATATTTTCATCAGATACTTCAATCCATTAACTCAATTGGACGCAGTGAGGCATGTATCATAGCCATGTGTGAGTTGATTCAACGGTTGGTTATCGACAAACTCCATATTGTGGGAGATATATATGACCGTGGCTTGGGTGCGCATTTGATAATGGAAAAACTGATGGCCTATCACGACGTTGATATCCAGTGGGGCAACCATGATGTGCTGTGGATGGGAGCGGCAGCAGGCAATGACGCTTGCATTGCCAATGTTTTGCGTATTTCTTTACGCTATGCCAATTTGACGACATTGGAAGAAGGATATGGTATCAATCTTTTGCCTTTGGCAACCTTTGCCATGGAAGTATATGCCAATGACCCTTGTGATATATTCCTGCCCAAGCTGACTTTTGCTGATATGGAATACAGTGAGAAAAACATCCGGCTTATTTCGCAAATGCACAAGGCTATTTCCATTATTCAGTGGAAATTGGAACACGCTCTTATTTCAAGGCATCCGGATTGGCAGATGGACGACAGGAATCTGCTGCATAAAATTGATTTTGAAAAAGGTGTTGTGGTTATCAACGGCAATGAATATGCTTTGAAAGACATAGCTTTTCCGACTGTAGATCCGAAAGACCCTTATCGCTTGACCGAAGACGAGCAGGAATTGGTTGCTAAGCTGCACCACTCATTTATTGACAGTTCTAAACTGTTCAAGCATCTGAATTTTATGCTTGATAAAGGTAGCCTTTATCTGGTGTTCAATGGTAATCTGATGTTCCATGCTTCTGTGCCGATGAATGAAGACGGAACATGTAAGGAGGTTTGTCTGGATGGTGTGAACTATAAGGGTAAGGCCTATCTGGATGAAGTGGACCGGTTGGTCCGCATGGCTTGCGTGCGAAAAGGAAAGATTGACGGCTATGAATTTGCTTTGGATTATATGTGGTATTGGTGGTGTGGACCCGATTCGCCAACCTTTGACAAAAATCGGATGGCTACTTTCGAACGTTATCTTTTGGCGGACAAGGAAACACACAAAGAAATACAGGGTGCCTATTATCGTTTACGGACAGACCCGGCTGTGTGTGACCGGCTGTTGGATGAATTTGGCGTGGAGGGCGCTCATCGCCATATCATCAATGGGCATGTGCCGGTCAAAACACTCAAAGGAGAGAGCCCTCTTAAGGCGGATGGAAAAATGCTGGTGATTGATGGCGGATTCTCACGGGCTTATCATTCGGAGACGGGTATTGCCGGCTATACTTTGGTGTTCCATTCCCATGGTTTGCAGTTGGTACAACATGAGCCATTTGAAAGTCGCCGACAAGCTATAGAAAATGGTGTGGATATTAAGTCCACACGCTTCCTCGTAGAGTTTGATTCACAACCCATGCGTGTGCGCGATACGGATATAGGAAAACAACTCCGCACGCAAGTAGAGGACCTCAAACGCCTGCTGCTGGCTTATAGAATAGGTGTAATTAAGTAGTTATAACTCCCCACGAGTTTGAGACTTGTGGGGAGTTTTTCTTATGTTTAGAATTATTCTGATAATCCCAATATTGTTGTTTTAAATATTGGGGAAATGGGCTGTTATCCTTATCTTTGCATAATATAGTGTAGAGAACATTTTCTTCACTGCAATATGAGGCATATGAAAAGATTAGATATATATCCAGCAAAACCGTTTGTTAAGTGGGTGGGAGGGAAAGGCCAGCTTCTTGATGATATAAGGAATTCCCTGCCTCGTGATTTATCGCAAAGAGGAGAAGTGGTTTATGTCGAACCATTTGTTGGTGGAGGAGCTGTTTTATTTTGGATTCTGCAAGAGTATCCGAATATAACTAGAGCTATAATCAATGATATAAATGAAGAATTAATTTGTACATATCGTGTAATAAAATCAGATGTTGAAAAATTGATTCTTGAGTTGACACGAATTCAAGCTGAATACCTTGCGCTGAATGACGTTGCAAGAAAAGATTATTTTTTATCTCAGCGTGAACGTTATAATGAAAAAAATAATTCAGATATTGAAACCGCTGCATTATTTATTTTCCTAAATCGAACTTGCTTTAATGGATTGTATCGTGTAAATTCAAAAGGGAAGTTTAATGTCCCACACGGGAGATATACGAATCCTAAAATTTGTGATGAAGAGACATTGAGAGCTGATTCTGCTGTTCTACAACGAGTTGAGATTCTTTGTGGTGATTTTGCACAAACGGGTAAATATGCAGATAATAATGTCTTGTATTATTTTGATCCACCATATCGTCCTTTAACAGAGACTTCTGCATTTACTTCTTATGCGAAAGAAGGTTTTGATGATGCGGAGCAGACGCGTTTACGTGATTTTTGCGAGCAGATTGCAGCACACAAATCTTTATTTGTAGCAAGTAATTCAGACCCTCAAAATGTAAATAATGGAGATGATTTTTTTGATCATCTTTACAACAGATTTTCCATTAAACGAGTTTCTGCAGTGAGGATGATAAATTCAAAAGGAAATGGGCGTGGATCGATTTCCGAAATAATGATTTCTAATGTTGCCAATGCTTACTGATATGAGAAACTTTGATACATGGTTAGCTGGTTTTAGAGCTTCTATAGCTGATTATAAATATTACGTTGATTTCGATAAGGTTTTCAATAATGTGGAAGCCATTAAGATTCCACTCAATATCTTGAATTCACTTATTGGTTCCAAGAATATAGAAAATGAATTCAGAAATATTCTAGAACAATATCCTGAGACTCTAAGATGTATTCCTATTCTTTTAGCCAAGCGTGAGCTTGATATTATGGCTATGGATGAAGAGGGGCAGATTGATTTTCATTTTGACAAACCAAATTGTACGAATGAAGATTATGTCAAATTCATGCGAAAGACTGGCCTTTTTGATTTGATGGAGAATCATATTGTCAACAACCTTGTGGATTACGTAACTGGAATAGAAACGGGACTTGACTCCAATGGGCGCAAAAATCGTGGTGGTCATCTTATGGAGAATCTAGTAGAGAACTTTCTTTGTAAAGCTGGGCTTGTGAAGGGCGTTGATTATTTCAAGGAAATGTATATCCACGAAATAGAGGCTAAATGGGGAATAGATCTGTCTTCGATTTCTAATAATGGTGGCGCAGAAAAGAGATTTGATTTTGTTGTAAAAGGAGAGAATACCATTTATGGAATAGAAACTAACTTTTATACTAGCAGTGGTTCCAAGTTGAATGAAACGGCACGCAGTTACAAAACTATTACTATGGAAACCAAAGACTTGGGATATTTTAAATTTGTTTGGTTTACAGATGGTTGTGGATGGTATAGTGCAAAGAATAATTTGAAAGAAACATTTGATGTATTGGAACACTTGTATAATATAGCGGATCTTGAAAACGGTATTATTTCCAAAAAACTAAAATGATTAAGAATTATGGCAAATCAAAATACTTCAATGGTATGTAAAGGTCAGGAACCTCTATGTGAGATTCCAATTAATGGGACCTATATTTTAGGAATATATAAAGGAACATTGTCTGAATTTGATATCTTGCTAAAATATCGTCAGAAAGAAGATGGGAAATGGAGTCGAATCCGTACACCTAAGCATATTCATTGGGCTGTAGATATGTTGATTAAACATTATAGTGAACCGCATGAGACAGACTTATTGCTAGATGGTTTACTAGAACAATGGAATCGTACAGTTCCTTTAAAATCAAAAAAAGAGCAGGACCTTTTATTGTTCCCAGAGAATTTGTTGGCTGAAGTAAATAATGAAGCACAGAAATATAGCAAATTAGCAGGAAAAGGTGAATATAGTGTTAAATTCTTGATATTGATTGCAAAACTATTGATGGTTCAAGAAAAAACCAATAGGCATGACGCTTATATGTTCAAGAATCTCTTGGAAAAGTTAAAGGAACATAGAAATATTTTTGAAATTGTATCAACAGCAACATTCCATTGATGTTAACTCCATACTATAGATCGGAAAATAGGGATTTTACCCTTTTGAAAGGAGATTGTATCGAGCTTCTGAACTCTTTTGATTTTAAGTTTGATATGATTTTCGCAGATCCTCCATATCATTTATCAAACGGAGGAATAAGCGTTCAAAGTGGTAAAATGGTTTCTGTTAATAAAGGTAAATGGGATAAATCTAACGGATATGAGGAAGATTATCTGTTTGATAAATCATGGATTGCTGCCTGTCGTGATAAATTGAAAAGCAATGGAACAATTTGGATAAGTGGTACTTATCATAATATTTTCTCAGTAGCTCGATGCTTGACAGAATTAGGCTTCAAAATATTGAACTGTATTACATGGGAGAAAACAAATCCGCCACCAAATTTGTCTTGTAAATATTTTACTTATTCCGTCGAGTATATCCTTTGGGCTCGTAAAGAGCCCAAAGTGCCCCACTTTTTTAACTATGAGCTTATGAAAAAGCTCAACGGTGGCACGCAGATGCGTGATGTTTGGCGATTACCAGCAATTGCACGATGGGAAAAGTCTTGTGGAAAACACCCTACTCAAAAACCATTGTGTGTTCTGTCTCGAATCATTCAGGCTTCAACTCTTCCTGGTGCATGGATTTTAGACCCATTTACAGGTAGTAGTACAACTGGTATCGCGGCAAGTCTATTGGGACGTCGATTTCTTGGTATAGATCAAAATGATGAATTCTTGGGACTAAGTAAGGATCGCCGAGAGGAAATCAACGATTCCTTAAAACGTACTATGTATTTGGAGAAACTTCAAAAGCAAGCACAAATCTTTGAAGATAATGAAATTCAAGTCCTTTATGAGCCTTGTGCAGAATATGAGCAGAAATTGCCGTTTTAGGCAAATATTTATGGCTGTAATATATGAAATTTTTATGCTTTGGGGTTACGTGATAGAAGCTAAATTTTAGTAAACACGATATCAAACGATTGTATTTTCTAATATTAGGTTTAATACAATATTAATATCATTCAAACTTTAAGATTGTATAGGTTTATGATTTGTAAAAAAGAACATCGTTATGATCCGCAATATAATGATTTGCCTGTGGATCAAGGAGGAGATGGAAGACATCGGTGTGCCGGATGTGCTTATGAAAGAGGCTATGAAGATGGCTTGAAGCGTAAAGAACAATTAGATTTAAATCTAGATTCATTACCTGAGAGTCAAGCTGGCACAGTGAGACACAAAAGTCCTCATGCTGCATATGCAGCAGGTTATCTTGCTGGGGTCAGAGATTCTTACAAGTAATATTTCTCATTTGTATATCCACAGAAAATCATATTATGGAAAATATAACATTTGATGATCTATTGCTGATTATTAACAATAGAGGTTTAAATATGACATGGTGCGACCATGATAAGTGGACTGTAAAGAGAGCTTTAGGTTATATTGAAGAACTTTCTGCTCAATATCCATCAGATATAAGGATAATAGATTATGGGAACATTATAGAAATATACTACAAAGACAAACTTGTCCAAAAATATATATAGATAATCTGATGATTTCTATTTTGTTTGTCCCCATTTCCTCCCATCGCCTTAAATCGTCTTAGATGGTGCTGTTTGTTTGTGCAAAATTCATTGGATATTGTATAATATGTTGATAATCAATATAGATGAATTTCTTCAACGAGGAAGAATGTTATGGTAAGTTATTAGAGCATTACCCTAATGGATGTTTCCCTTTTCCTGCTATTTTTTGCTTATACCATAACGGGTATAATGAGTCGTATAATATGATTTTTTATACCTGAAAAGGTATAATGTTTGAATGTATTTACTTTACCATATTTTAATGTCCAAGAGGATGGTTATAATCCGTAAAATGGATACAACTATCCTTTTTTTGTATACGTTCTCTTTATAGGGAGTTCCTAACTTTGCAATCGGTTGGATATGAATTAATAATTTCATGAAATGGAGAGTTATGAATAGAGTTATTTTAATTGCAGTATTTCATCTTTTAATAGTTGGTGTTATGGCACAGGAGAAAATTGTACAGACAGCGGGGCGTGACCAATTGGGAGAGTTTGCCCCGAAATTTGCGGAATTGAATGACGATGTGTTGTTTGGTGAAGTGTGGAGCCGTACAGACAAACTGGGTTTGCGCGACCGTAGTTTGGTAACCATCACTTCGTTGATCAGTCAGGGAATAACGGATAATTCCCTAGTATATCATTTGCAGTCAGCCAAGCAAAATGGCATTACCCGTACAGAGATAGCCGAAATCATTACCCATATCGGTTTTTATGCAGGATGGCCCAAAGCATGGGCAGCATTCAATTTGGCCAAAGGAGTGTGGGCAGATGATACGACTGGCGAAGATGCAAAGGCGGCTTTTCAGCGTGAAATGATATTTCCTATTGGTGAACCTAATACAGCTTATGCCCAATATTTTGTAGGTAACAGCTATTTGGCATCCGTATCAAATGAGCAGGTGAACATTGCCAATGTAACTTTTGAACCGGGCTGCCGCAATAATTGGCATATCCATAAGGCAACCAAAGGAGGCGGACAGATGCTGATTGGCGTTGCTGGCCGTGGATGGTATCAGGAAGAGGGAAAACCAGCTGTGGAGATTCTGCCTGGAACGGTGATTCATATTCCTGCCGGTGTGAAGCATTGGCATGGGGCTGCAGCAGATAGCTGGTTTGCGCATTTGGCATTCGAACTTTCGGGAGAGAATACTTCCAATGAATGGCTCGAACCTGTGACGGATGAGGCATACAATAAACTTCAAAAGTAAAATAATTTCGTTATGTATAAATTTATTGGGTTATGTTTGTTGATGATTGGGATGTCGACAACAGCTTACACACAACAAAAACAGGATATGAACAGTTTATCTTCAAATCATAAAATACTTGTCGCTTATTTTTCTGCGACTGGAACAACTGCACGTGTTGCCGAGCGATTGGCAAAGGCTGCAAATGCAGACCTTTATGCGATTACTCCGAGTGAACCTTATACCAATGCAAACCTTGATTGGCATGACAGGCAGTCACGTAGCTCGGTGGAAATGAATGACCCGAAATCAAGACCGGCCATTAAAAATGCAAAAGACAACATAGCCGACTATGATGTCATTTTTCTGGGTTATCCCATTTGGTGGGACCTTGCGCCAAGAGTGGTCAATACTTTCTTGGAAAGCCTTGACATGAAAGGCCAAACGGTTATTCCGTTTGCCACTTCAGGGGGTAGTAGTATTACCAATAGTGTTGCGACATTGAAAAGAACCTATCCTGAGTTGAATTGGAAAGAGGGGCGTTTGCTCAATTCTGTCAATGACAGTGCATTAAAAGAATGGATAAATAAATTGGGTATATTGCAATAACTAGGTATGAATACGGGGATTGTTTCAAAATGAGTCGATACACTCTCTTTAAGGCATGACATACCGCTTATTTGAGTTCTGAACAATGATTGGCATAGGCAAAAGCGTGGCTTGGGCTTGTGCCAATTGTTTTTTACAAAACTACGTTCCCATTTTGCATTGCAATAGGGCTGTGCTTTATCATAACTTGAACAAGTTTGGCACTGATTTCGGTTTGTATCAATTGTAGCCTTTTAGTATCTTTTAATGAGATATGGGCGGCTCGGCAAAACCAAATTATAAAACTGCGTTTTGCATTTGCTTCTGCGCTCGCCTTTCGCTATCTTTGTAACTTCATACAATTTAAGCAGGAATCTGCTGTTATTCGCTGATGTACACAATGAAAAGAAAGGCTATATATCTGTTTGTGCTTTTGGGATTGTGGGGATGCTCTACAACCAAGAACACGGCTTTCACACGTTTCTATCATAACACTACTACACGATATAATATAAATTTCAACGGGAAGCAGAGTTTTGAGGAAGGCATGATTAATATCTCCAAAAACAATAAGGATGATTATACCGATGTTATTCCTCTTTTTCCTATAAGCAACCACGAAAGTGCTTCATCGGCCACTTCGCAAATGGATGTAACCATAGAAAAGTGCCGGAAAGCCATCAAACTCCATTCCATACAGAAAAAACCCAAAAAAGATTCCAAGAAATGGAATGACCCGAAATATCAGGCTTTCTATAATCAGACAGAGTTTAATACGGCTTTGGCGGATGCCTGGATTATGTTGGCAAAGGCAGAGTTTCACAAGGCGGATTTTATAGGTGCGTTGGGAACTTTTTCCTATGTAATGAAACATTATGCCAATGACAAGGATATGGTGGCGCAATGCCAGTTGTGGATGACACGGGCTTATGCGGAGTTGGGATGGATATATGAAGCGGAGGATATTATTTCCAAAGTGAAGCAGGATGAACTCAAAAGGCAGAATTCCATTTTGTATGCGGAAACTTATGCCGATTTGTTGTTGAAAAAGAAGCAATACAAGGAGGCCTTGCCTTATGTGCAGATTGCTGCCAAAGCTCAGAAAAAGAAACGCGACAAGGTGCGCTTTGATTTTGTATTGGCGCAGTTGTACCAATTGGATGGTAACAATAAGGACGCTGTAGCTGCCTATGAGCGGGTTATCAAGAGCAATCCTCCTGTGGAAATGGAATTTAATGCGCGTCTGAATGCCAATGAATTGTCGTCAAACAGGAAAAAGGCTGTAAAGCAATTCCTGAAAATGGCTAAGGACTACAAATATAAGGATAATCTGGACCAGATATACGGCGCTGTTGCCAACATTTATATGGCGCAGAATGATTCTGCCAAAGCTATTGAGTATTACAGAATGGCCATAGAGAAAAGTACGCAAGCAGGCATGCCGAAAGCGGAGGTGCTGGTTACTTTGGCCGATCTGTATTATGAACGGAAAAATTATGCCGGTGCACAGCCCTGCTATTCAGAAGCAGCTACGATTATTCCCACAGATAATGAGGACTATGGACGAATCAATCATTTGGGACAGACCTTGGGGGAATTGGTACAGCAACAGGAAATTGTGTTGTTGCAGGACAGTTTGCAACGCTTGTCCAAACTATCGGAAGAGGAACAGCTGAAAGTAGTGGAGAAGGTTATTGCCGATTTGGAAGCGGCCGAAAAGGCGGAAGCAGAACGTTTGGCAGCCTTGGAGAATGAGGAGGATGGATTGGTGAGCGTTAATACCCAAAATATGATAGGTGGCGTGCGTGGACCGGCAGAGTGGTATTTTTATAATGCCAATTTGATAAGTTCCGGTAAACGGGAGTTCCAGCAAAAATGGGGACAGCGTAAATTGGAAGACAACTGGCGTCGCCAAAGCAAAGCGGTTGTTTCGTCGTTCGATTCTCCAACGGAAATGTATGATGAAGAAGGCAACTTAATTGCTGACTCAACTCAAGTGATGCAGTTGGATACAGCAGCCAACAACCCCAAGAATCCGGCCTTCTATCTCCGACAGATTCCGAATACGCCGGAAATGATAGCAGCATCGGACGAGCAGATAGCTACGGCTCTTTACAATATGGGGCTTATCTACAAGGACAAGGTCAAAGACATGGATTTGGCTTTTGAAACCTTCGACGAATTTGAACGGCGCTTCCCGAACGATGAGCGTATGTGTGATGTGTATTTTGCCCGTTATCTGATTTGCCTGCAACAGGACAATGCCGAGCAGAGTGAGGCCTGGAGGCAGCAGATGTTGGGCAAATTCCCTGATTGCCGTCAGACACAGATTCTGCAACACCCCGACTATGCACAACGGATGCTGCGTATGCAGATGGAGCAGGATTCCTTGTACATAGCTACCTATAAAGCTTATTTGAAAAGTGATTATGCCACGGTAATGGCCAACAAACAATATGCGGAGGAGGCTTATCCGATGAGTAAATTGATGCCGCGTTTCTATTTTCTGAATGCCTTGGCCATTGCCAAGACACAAACACCGCAACTGTTTGGTGATGCTTTGCGGGAGATGATACAGAAGTATCCCGAAAGTGAGGTTAGTGCTATGGCAAAAGATATGTTGGGCCTGATGAACCAAGGTTTGGAATCACAGACGGGAGAATCTCATGGCTCGTTGATTACCCGAAGGGAACAGGAGACATTATTGGAAGAACAACCTGTTGACTCGTTGCAGCAGTATGCTTTCTCCAATTTGGAGGCACCGGCTGTATTGCTTGTCATCATGGATAATCAGCCGGAGACAGTCAATAATATGCTCTATCAGGTGGCACTTTTCAACTTCTCGCAGTTCCTGATAAAGGATTTTGATATGGAAATCATTTCTTATAACAACAACGAAAGCGCATTAAAAATCAGTAATTTCGAGTCGTATAAGGAAGTGGTTTGGTATCAAGGACTGTTGCTGAAAAACAATGATTTGAGTCAATTATTCAGGGATAATCAGGTAAGGCTCCTCAAGATAACCGTGCCAAATTTGGAACTGTTGTTGCAAGGTCACTTTACAGAACAGGATTATTTACTTTTTGAACGTCAAAACTATATTGCAGATGAAGAACGATAAGATATTGTGGGCTGATGACGAGATAGACCTATTAAAACCCTATGTCATTTATTTGGCTGAAAAAGGATATGATGTTGTAACCGTTACCAACGGACGTGATGCCATTGACCAGTTTCGTGCGCAGGCGTTTGATATTGTTTTTCTGGATGAAAATATGCCGGGCCTGAACGGATTGGAAACGCTTGCGGCCATTAAGGAAATCAATGCCGCTGTGCCGGTGGTGATGATTACCAAGAGTGAAGAAGAGAATATTATGGATATGGCCATCGGCAGCAAGATTGCCGATTATCTGATAAAGCCGGTCAATCCAACACAGATTCTCCTAACACTGAAAAAACATATCCACAAGAAAGATATTGTCAATGAGCATACCACCACTTCCTATAGGATGGAGTTCATGCAGATTGGCAATATGATTACCTCTGCCAATTCCATGGAGGAATGGATGGAAATACAGAAAAAGTTGGTTTTCTGGGAAATGGAATTGCAGGCGGCTCACAACAGTATGCTGGAAATGCTCCAGATGCAGAAAACAGAGGCGAACAATTATTTTTGCAAATATATTAAGCGTGTATATGAAGGATGGTTTACCCAATCTGAAGGTCGGCCGACGTTGAGTCCGGATTTGTTCAAGACCTATCTTTATCCACGACTTGACAAAGGGGAGAAATGTTTCTTTGTTGTCATCGACAATTTCCGTTATGACCAGTGGAAGACCATTCAACCGCTTTTGAATGAGCTCTATACCATTGAAGAGGAGAATATGTATTGCAGTATATTGCCCACAGCTACACAATATGCACGCAATGCGATTTTCAGTGGGTTGATGCCTTTGCAGATTCATGAAATGTTTCCCGATTTGTGGGTAGATGAAGACGAGGAGGAAGGCAAGAATTTGCAGGAGGACAAGTTGATTGAGAGTCAGTTGCAACGTTTCCGCAAGAAATATACCTTCTCATACCATAAAATCAATGAGTCGGACTATTGTGAGCGTCTTACCAACAAGATTTCGCAGCTGAAAAATAATGACCTCAATGTTATAGTGGTCAATTTTATTGATATGCTCTCCCATTCACGTACGGAAAGCAAGATGATGCGTGAATTGGCCAATAATGAAGCTGCTTATATGTCACTGACGCTGTCATGGTTCAAGCATTCTCCCGTGTATGAATTGTTCCGTGCCATTGCACAGACGGGTGCGAAACTGATTATTACGACCGACCATGGTACGGTCAATGTAACGCGCCCGATTAAGGTGGTAGGTGACAAGAATACCAATGTCAATCTGCGCTATAAGGTGGGCAAAAGTCTGAGTTACAACAAGAAGGAAGTGTTTGAGATAACCAATCCCAAGAAGGTGGGACTGCCGTTACTCAATCTGAGCTCCACTTATATCTTTGCTTTGGGAAATGACTTTTTTGCTTATCCCAACAACTACAATTACTATGTAAGCTATTATCAGGATACTTTCCAGCACGGAGGTATTTCTTTGGAAGAAATGTTGGTGCCTTTGGTTACATTAACGCCAAAGCAATAGTTATTTTCCCATCAGTCGGTTAAACAAATCCATGCGTCCTATCCGCCGTAAAGAGGATAGGATGCGTTGTTTATATTCGGCTTTATACCAGAAAAAGAAATCGCGTTGCCGCAGTTTTTCCTCCTTGCTTTTGGCCGTGTATACGGGCTCTAAGGTATAGGGATGATAACCGGAATAATATATCTCGGTGGATACGGTCATGGGTGTTGGCGTAAAGTCTTGTACCTGTTCCAACTTGAAGTGTAGTTGTTTGGTCTGTATGGCCAGTTCTGCCATGGCAGCTTCCGTGCAACCGGGATGACTGGAAATGAAATAAGGAATAATCTGTTGGTTCAGTCCCGCTTCCTTGTTGATGCGGTCAAACTCCTTTTTGAATTGTTTGAACAGTTCGTAAGAAGGTTTTCGCATCAGTTTCAATACCTCCGGTGATGTGTGTTCTGGTGCCACTTTCAACCGGCCTGATACGTGTCGGGTAATCAGTTCACGCATATAGCGTTGGTGTGATGCATCTATTTTGGCATCACCGCTGGGTGTCAGCAGCATATCATAACGCACACCGCTTCCGATGAATGATTTCTTGATGCCCGGCAATGCATCTACGCTGTGATAGATATCCAACAAAGGGCTATGGTCGGTCTGCATATTCTTGCAGACGGAAGGGAATATACACGAAGGGCGTGCGCATTTTTTGCATATCTCCACGTTTTTTCCTTGCATGCCATACATATTGGCGGAAGGGCCTCCCAAATCGCTCAAATAGCCTTTAAAATCGGGCATGGCAGTAATTTCCTTTACCTCGCGCAGGATGGATTCCTTACTCCTTGATGCGATATGCTTGCCTTGGTGAGCGGAGATGGTACAGAACGAACACCCACCGAAGCACCCCCTGTGCAGGCACACGGAAAATTTAATCATTTCGTAGGCAGGTATTGTCTTGCCTTTGTATTTGGGGTGGGGCAGACGTGTATAGGGCAAATCAAACGAAGCGTCAACCTCCTTTGTTGAGGCAGGTGGAAATGGTGGATTGACCACTACATATTGCTGACCGCATTTCTGTATCAGGTGGTTGGCTTCATATTTGTTCGATTCTTCTTCTATATGTTTGAAGTTGCTGGCGTACAGCTTTTTGTCTTTCAGACACACTTCGTGTGATACCAGTTCCAAGGCGTTTTCTATCTTCGGACGTTTTTTGGAAAGGTAAGCGGTTTGCGGTATGTCTTTTAGCTCCTCCACCTTTTTTCCTTCCTTTAGAGCGGCTACTACCGCTTTTATGGGCAGTTCTCCCATGCCATATATCAACAAATCTGCCTTGCTGTCCACCAGAATGCTGGGCATCAATTTGTCGCTCCAGTAATCATAGTGGGTGAAACGGCGCAAGGAGGCTTCAATTCCTCCAATCACGATGGGCACGTCCGGAAATAGTTCTTTCAGTATTTTGCTGTAAGTTATGGTGCAATAATCCGGGCGCATACCAGCCTTGCCGTCAGGTGTATAAGCGTCGTCCGAGCGCAACCGTTTGTTGGCGGTATAATGATTGACCATGGAATCCATACATCCGGCCGATATAGCGAAAAATAGGCGTGGTTTGCCCAATTTTTTGAAATCACGCAGGTCGTCGCGCCAGTTGGGTTGGGGTACAATGGCCACCCGAAGTCCTTCCGCTTCAAGTGTGCGGCCGATAACGGCTGCGCCAAATGAGGGGTGATCCACATAGGCATCTCCTGAAAACAGGATAACATCTACATAATCCCATTTTCTGATTTCCAACTCCTTCTTGGTGGTGGGTAAAAAATCGGTCAGCTGATAACTTTTCATATTTTATTTTGTCCTTCCTATTTTAACAAGGAAGTCCGCCAGTTTGTTTTGGGTTTCTTGAGTGAATCGTTTGGCTTCATCACTGTCGGGGTGCAGCATTCTGTGTTCCAATCTTTGCTGTAAGCGGAAAGCCTCGTCAATTAGCTGTCGGGTAGGGGCAGAGCAATAAGTGTCCAAAAAACGCTCCCATACATATGCTACGGTTAGCTCGCTGGGATGTGCCATGTCATCAGCAAAAAAGCGGTAGTCGCGCAGTTCATCCAATACGATTTCGTAAGCAGGGAAATAATAACATCCATTGGTTTGACGGCATATCTTGTCCACGGCGAGCAATAGGGTGCTTTTGCTCAATTGATTTTCATGTAATCCGTCTTTTGTGTGTCTCACGGGACTGACGGTAAATACAATCTGTATTTCGGGACGTATTTGACGAAGTTGTGCAATCAACGATGTATAGATTTCACAGATTTCATCCACTTCCATCCGACGGCGGTCAAAGCGTTGTGCCGGCATTTTGTGGCAATTGGCCACTACTTTTCCGTCCATTTCATATATCCATGCCGTGCCGAATGTGATAAACAGATAATCGGTTTTCAGCAGGTGCTCATGGGCTTGGAGGATGCTTTCATTGATTTGGCAAAGAGTTTCCTCTTCGTGACTACAGGAAAAGCATCCGTGATGGTTCATGCTGTGATATAATCCGTTGTATAGTACCAAATCTGATGTGCAATATTCCTTTTTCTGTATGATTTCCTGGAGCGATTGGGCTATGCTTGCAGGATTGAACAAGATACCATAAGGATTTACCAAACAGGGGAAATAAGCGTCCACCAATCGTTTTCCGATATGTTCGCTAAAGCAGGAGCCCATCACCAGTATGTGATTGGAGTGCTTTATTTCAAATGCACTGGGGGCAATATCAACGGGTGTGCAGAAACGCATGGAGGTCTTCTTATTCATAGCGCATCACTTTTGCCGGAGAAATTTTGGTGACAATGTGTGACGGACCAATGAGCATCAGTACAGAGATGCACCATGTGCCGATGTTCAGCAGCAGCCAATAGGTCCAATTCAGATAGATAGGCACATAGCTGACATAGTAGGCACTGGCATCCAGTGGAATAATGTGGAAATAGTATTGCAATGCGCAAAGCATTATTCCAATCAGATTACCAATTATCATCCCCTTGGTAATTAGGAAGGTGGCTTGCCACATGAAAATTTTACGTATGCTTTTGTTGCTGCTACCGAGTGCTTTCATGGTGCCGATAAAGTTGATTTTCTCTAAAATCAGTATCAGCAATCCCGATATCATGTTAAATCCGGCCACGGCAAGCATCAGCACAATAATCACCCACACGTTCATATCCAGCAGTCGCAACCAGGAGAACAGTTGCGGATTGCTTTCCTTGATGGTTCGTGTGTAATAGCTGTTGCCTTCTTCATCAAAGCGGTTGGCGGTTGCAAAATACACTTGGTCACCAATGGCATCCAGATGTTTGAAGTCGTCAATCAATATCTCAATACCGCTGTATTGGTCTTTTCTCCATTGGTTTAATTGTTGCACTTGCCGGTTGTCGCCCAAGATAATGAGCTTGTCATATTCCGAAAAATCCGTATTGTAGATGCCACAGATTTGGAACTTTCTGGCACGTATATCGTCTTGGACAAAATAGGCAAATACCGCATCGCCCACATCGAGTTTCAATGCCTTGGCGGTCATTTCCGATATGAGAATCTCCTTGGAGATGGTGGAATCGTTGATAGTGGGCAATTGACCCTTCACCATGTTGCGTGCAAAGAAATCCCAATCGAAATCAGTGCCTATACCTTTCAGTACCACCCCCTCAAAGTCTTCTTGGGTTTTCAGAATGCATGGTTTGGTTGCGTAACACTGCACGTGTCTTACGCCTTCAAATCCCTTTATCTTTTCAACAAGGCTGCTATCGACAATGATGGGTTGCATTTCGTAGGTATTGTTGCTGTCGAAGTTCACCACTTGTATATGTGCCCCAAAACCGATGGCTTTCTCACTCACTTCCTTTTTGAATCCCAATACAATGGCAATGGTCAGAATCATCACCGCCAACCCCACAGCAATACCGGCAATGGCTACCCGCACTGCAGGGATTGACACACGCTCCTTTCCTTTGTCCGTAAAATAAAGGCGCTTTGCTATGAAAAACTCTAACTTCATCCCTGCAAAAGTAATGATTTTTCGGAAGATAGGAAAAGGGGGAGTATGAGTTATGATTTGCGCATATCTCAGAATGTTTCTGTTTCTTGCCGTTATCGGCAAGAAAATACTTATCTTTGCTCCAATTATTACTGTTTTATGCCGATGAATGTTCATCTTATTTCCATTAAAGAGTATGCTGCTGCCCATGGAGTAGCAGAGCGTACAGTCCGTAATTATTGTGCTTTGGGCAAAATAGAGGGCGCAGTTCTTATAGGTAAGACATGGAGTGTGCCGTCTGATGCCCCGTTGCCTGCAAGAAAGAATGCCCGAAACAAGGTTTCACCGCTTTTGCAAGCCTTGCGGGAACAGAAAGAACGTCGTTTGAAAGGGGGTATTTATCACCGTACGCAAATAGATTTGACCTATAATTCAAACCATATGGAAGGCAGCCGCCTAACAAAGGACCAGACACGCTATATTTTTGAAACCAACACGGTTGACATAACAAATGAATCGGTCAGGGTGGATGATATTATAGAAACGCTCAATCATTTCCGTTGTGTGGATTTTATTATAGACCATGCGGAAGAACCGCTTTCGGAAAGCATGATAAAGCAATTGCATCTGCATTTGAAATCAGGAACATCCGATGCTTTGAAGTCTTGGTTTGCTGTTGGTGATTATAAGAGGCTGCCTAATGAAGTGGGTGGTCTTGAAACGGTTGAGCCGGAAAAAGTAAGCGCCTATATGCGTAAATTACTGAAGGAGTATCAACAGAAACGAGTAGTTGTTTTAGAGGATATATTGGACTTTCATCATCGTTTTGAGGCCATACATCCTTTTCAGGATGGCAACGGGCGTGTGGGAAGATTGATAATGTTCAAGGAATGTCTGCATCATGCTGTAGTGCCATTCATCATAACAGAGGAACTTAAGATGTTCTATTATCGTGGATTGCATGAATGGCCGCATGTTCCTGGTTTTTTGATGGATACATGCCTGACGGCACAGGACAATTACAAGACGCTATTGGATTATTTCAGAATAAAATACGAGTGAGTTTTGATGTTCGTTCTGTTTGTCACATAAAAATCCCTCCGAAGGTTATGAGTGTAACATTCGGAGGGAAGAATAATTTTTGGAGGCTTTTACTTAGAAATTATAACCATATATTCTGGTTGCATAGTCTTTCCATAGGTCATTTTGTTTGTATAAATTGACAGAATTTGAAGGAACATAGATATTGATATTATAGTCTTTCGCAGAATAGCCTAACCATTGATCGTCATAACTATTACCGGGAATCATATTGGGTGGAGTGGCAGCTTTACAATATAGGTATAAGTAGTTGGCACAGCCATAAAACACATCGACACCAATAGATTTTAACCCACTTCCAATATTAACCGTACGTAATGATTCACATTCCCGAAATGCAGAGTGACCGATTTCTTCTACATTGTCAGGTATGTTTAATGATGTGAGACCTTCTATGCTTCTACAAAAATATCCGGGGATAGTTTTGACCGTATTCCCGAATTCAAATTCCTTGATTTGTCCCCAAGAGAATAAGGTACTTCCTATACTGCCTTGTATGATGGCATTGACAGCATTCCATTTTACTTTTTGAAAGTTGCATTCGTAGAAACATCCACTACTGATTTTTTCTACACTTTCTGGTATTGTCAAAGTCTTGATTTTAACATAGCCATAGCCGATAGGTAATTCTGTTATGTATGTAATTTTATTTCCATAGATAAAATCAATGGATAGTTCAGTTTCACTATAGATTACTGTATACGGCATGTAGTTTGTATTCCAAATTATTTCCGTGAGTTGAGGTGTCTTGCTTCCTTCGAAAAAAAGAATGTTAGAGCCGATACTGGTGACTCCTTCCGGTATGGTTAAGCTTTTAAGACTTGTACATTCTTCGAAAACAAAATCTCCCAGTGAAAGCAAACTGTTAGGCAAATCAATGCTTTCCAGTGCTTCATTATTGCAGAATACAGAACTGCCAATATTAGTGACACCTTCTGGTATGGTAATGCTTTTTAGACTTTTACAGTTATAAAAGGCTTTATTGTCAATAATGGTCAATCCTTCTTGCAAGATAATTTCTCTTAAAGAAACGCAGCTTCTGAATGCTTCTGCTCCAATACTTGTTACCCCTTTGGGTAGCGTAATGCTGGTTAGGGATGATTCTGCATTAAAAGCTCTAGATTTGATTTCTGTAACGGGGGAAGCAAAAACAATCATTCCTGTTCCGTTGCTATAAATGTGCTCAATGATTTCTGCATCGAAGTTTGAAGAGCTAATGGATATTTTATCGTTATCGGAGGTGGTGTAGGTAATGACATTTTCATAGGTTTTTTGTTTTATGGAAATGTTTTTTGTTTCCACTCCTTCACCACTTATGGATATGGTTGCGCTTCGTTCTGCAAATTCTTCGTTTGCAGAAGCTATGATATTGACACCAAGTTTGTCGTCTTGATATGCTTGGTTGATGCTAATCCATTCTACATTACAAGTTGCTTCCCATTTTATATTACTTTCTATGTTTAACCCAAATCGGTCGTTAGAATATCCAATTTTCGTGGTCTTGATTGTAAGGCATTGAAAATGAATATATTGTAATCTTGATTTTCTAATGGCGGTCATTAGAAAAATGAGATTTTAAATCATTGTTTATCAGCGCATTACAATCAAGACCACAAATAATCAGCCTCTAATGACCGATTTGGGATAAATTTTTGTTTTCATTGTCTGTGTTTTTTAGAAAGTGAAACCTATGTGAAAATCAATTGCTCCTACAAAATCTTGGCCTATTGAGATTGAATATCGAGTTAGGCCTGTTACTATAGGTTGTGTCATTCCTCTGTATCCAAGGCTAAGGTATAGATCCATATCAGCATTGATGCGATAATCAACACCCACCGTAGGATTCAATAGAAATCGGCATGTACCATATGAGAAAGGAATGTAATAAAAATTATCCACATAATATGATGCTTCGCCCTTTATAGGTGTGGAAAATGTGCCTCCTATGGAAAGCCCGACAAATGGCATACATCTTTTTTGGGTGAAATAAACTTTTCCGTGTGCGTAGAGTGGTATATTAACGACAGGTAATTCAAGGCCCCAATCAAGCTGTTGATAATGAGGGTTTCTTACTCCGAAATCCAATATATTAAGATACAATCCAGTTCCTAAACCAGCATAGAACATACGGTTAAAGCGCCAGCCTCCGATGTAATTGATGTCTATGCCCATATGACTATTGTTATTGAAAAATAGGCTGTATGCCACATCTATCGACTGTTCGTAGCCGGGTTTGACTTCTGGTAGTTGTTTTTTTGTTTTCGTCACGACCAAAGATGAACTGGACACCATTTGACTAAAAGCCGAGACGCTGGCAAATAGTAGCAGTGTGATAAATAAAATCTTTCTCATATTCATTCTCTTATTTTGTTATCTCTACATTCAAGCGAGTCTGGTCGGTGGGTGTACTCAAAATGTCCGTGTTGTTTTGTTTCATCAGGTTCAGACCTTCCTGTACAAGATTCATGTCTTCCGAAGTGGCATTCCTGAAGTTGGTATATTTGGCAGGATAGCCGGAAATGGTTATTTCTAAATGTCCGCTGGCGTTGGTTATGACATCCACCGTAGCACCAATAATGGCATCCGCATTGTAGGCACGGGCGGCGCAACTCAATGCCACTTTCTTGAAATTGGGAATAAACTGCACGATATCAGGTGTTACTGTATAAGCGGCAAATGCCTCCTTTTCTGTGTAAACAATCCGTTCGCCGGTTATTTGCAAATCGGCAATAAGCGGTGCTGTCATCACGCTGTGCAATGGTTCCAAATTACGTGCGCTTGATTCTTTGTAGTCAGTTGTTCTGTTTTGTGCATTTCCTACAAGGATGCATAAAATTGCCATTGCGGCAAATAAGAGAGTTCTTTTCATAGGTTTGTTTTATTTAGTTGCTTTTTATTTATATGTTCCAGCGAGATATGTAGCCATATCTCGCTGAAGGTTATTTCAAAAAGGGATAAGAAGGAAATTGATGAAATAGTGGTGTTTTCCCTCTAGCTGTTACTATAAATTATTCAGCTCATTATATGTTTGGTTGACCGCATTCTGTAGGTATAACCGTTTGCACATAACTACCAAGTACATAATGCCCAGCGTCAGCCAGCCTAATAAAAACAGGGTCAACAGATAGGTTGATACTTGCAAACCTTCTGGCTTGCCGTTTTTTCTGAGGTAGTCATTGCAGCGACTTATCCACATGCACTCCCATATGATGGCATAAATACCCAAGGTGATGATTGACAACAAAATGTATATCAGTAAACCTGATGTTTTTTTACCGTCTTCCTTGCAGACGATATTGGTTTCTTTTGCGAATGCATGAATCAGGTACCATTGATAAATACCTAGGGATATTCAGTAAATGTCCCCCAAAAGCAAGATGGCATATAAAGCGGATAGGATGCAATCACTTTATATG
>CALUKG010000023.1 GCA_944321155.1 uncultured Bacteroidales bacterium
TTGATTGCTCTGCGCAAGGCACATCCGGCATTCCGTTTGGCAACGGCCGAGAAGGTGTACGAACATCTGGAATTCCTTGATGTGGAGGCAGAACATCTGGTGGCTTTCCGTATCAAAGGATTGCCTGAAGGCGAAACTTGGCAGGATATCACCGTGATATTGAATGCCCGCAAGGAAACTGCCGAAGTGGCTGTTCCGGAAGGCACTTATCGCCTGGTGGCCTTTGACGGCAAGATTGCACCGGAAGAAGGTTTGGCCGATGTGGAAGGCAATGTTTTGAAAGCCGCTCCACAGTCAGCTACCATTGCCTATAGAAAGTAGTAATATATGCGATAAAACAAAGAAGGCATCCTGCTTGTGCGGGATGCCTTCTTTGTTGGTTGTTTATTGCTTGCTCTCTGCGTTCAGCCATTCATTCAGATGGTTCAGAATGTCGTTCCACACGATTTCCTTGTCCTTTTCGTTGAGAATTTCGTGACGCATGTCGGGATAGAGTTTGTAGGTCACATCAGTATAGCCGGCTTTTTCCATCCGTTTGACGGCCTGTTTGAATTTGCCGGTGTTGATAAGGCAAGGGTCGTCTTCACCCGAGATGAACCAGATGGGCAGTGCAGGATGGGTATTGTTCCATTTTTTGGTGCTGTAGGCGTCCTGCATCAGGGCAAACAGATTTTCAAATCCGTTGGCGGTAAACTGATAGTTGCAGAGCGGGTTGGCATCGTAAGCCGCAACGATTTCCGGGTCGGAGCATATCCATGCATTGGGTGAAGCTTCCTCCTTGAACTTCTTGTTGAACGAGCCGAACGATAGTTTTTGCAGTTTGACCGGTCTGTAATGTCCGCCGTGCTTCTTGGCATAATTGGCTGCCAGACTTTCGCCTATGGCTGCACCTGCGTTGTAGCTCGGACTGCCGCAAACGATGAGTCCGTCGATGGTGTTGTCATAGCGTTTGGTATAGGCTCTGACCACCATGGAGCCCATGCTGTGTCCGAACAGGAAGAAAGGTTTTTGTGGAAATTTCTCCCTTGCTATATTGCCCACTGTTAGCACGTCGTCAATCATACCCAGGTAGCCCGCTTCATAGAAATAGCCCAAGTCGTCGGTGGATTGTACAGAGCCGCCGTGTCCGCGATGGTCGTGTATAATGCAGGCATAGCCGTTTTGGGTGAGGAAATCCATAAAGGGGTAATATCTTTCCTTGTGTTCACACATGCCGTGCACCAATTGGACGACAGCCTTTGTCTCCACATTTTGTGGAGGAGTGGCTATGCAAACGCTTATCGGAAGCGAATCGGCAGCAGAAGGAATGGAAAATTCAAAGCGTTCTGCATGTGCTTTGTTAGGAAAGAGGGCTGTTGCTGCAATGGCCAGCAGTAAGACGAATTGTTTGGTAATTGTATTCATGTTGGGTATTGTTTATATTGGCTATATAACGTAAAATGTGGGGTATTTGTTTGGCTATGTCGATAAAATAATGCCTCTGACCTTACTGAAATCGGCAGCGGCCAAGTCGTTCGGGTCGATGAGGAAGTCAAGAACGCCGCAGTCCATGAAGTTGAGCTGGAAGTCGGCCCCTTCGCATGAATCGATTTGCAGGAGTATCTGCCAGTGCTCAAACGGGTGGTCCCATGTTTCCCATTCGCGGTGGGTGGGGTGGGCGAATAGGGCGTGCTCCTCAGCATAAGGTTCGGCAGGGCGGGCGGAGAAGCGGATGCACAGCTCGGAGGGGTTGAGGGGTTGCTCGTCAGCATCCACCAATACCATCTCCTCAAAACCCTCGTGCGGTTCGGGTAAGCCGACCTCGGGAAAGTAGAGCACACAGACGTCGTCGGTATTGCTGATGCAACTGCCAATAAAATCCGGATTATCAAAGTCGCCCAGATAGTGGTCGATTTTTGCGAAGAACGAAAGCAGACCTTTGTGTGGCAGCCGCTGTTGCGTGTCGTATGGGGCTACTTCCGCCAGATTGATTTGGCAGATAAACTGGTATTCGCACGGCTGACCCTCACTATCCATATAGGTGGGATAGTCCATATCTACCGGCAAATCGGGATTTCCCCAAAAGCGGCTGGCGCATGGGGCAATCGGTTCGGAGGGTTGGGACAACAGGAGTTGGATGGGTTGCATAATGTTACTCAATAAATGTCAGTCAAACATAACACCGGGGTTCATCTGTGAAGGCGTTTTCCATTCAATGTCGTAATCCTCTTTCAGCACTTGCTGTTTGGCATGCCAATAGGCAAAGCAGAAGCCCATGCCGCGTGGGAGGTCTTCCAGTTGGGCATAGATTTTCCGATGTGCCTCGTCAATGTTGCTTTCATATTCCGCACTCCATTCTATAGGGTCATTTTTCAGGTGACCGATGGGGTGGATGTTGTCGAAATCGCCCTTGTCGGCACAGTCGATGTTGTGGCGGTAGAGGCGGATTTTTTGCTCCACTTCTTCCGTTTCACCCAGTTCGTGGTCATGTTGCGCCTCGATGCGGTGGAGCACCTGCAACTGGAATTCCAGCAGCCGGAGTGTGAGCGACGGGTGGTCGTAGAGCACGTCCATCATGCGCGAAATGGCCGTGTTGAGCTTGTCGAGCATGTGGTCAAAGCCCTCCAGATAGGCGGCAATGTCGAGCAATTCCTTAGCCAGCGAACTGTTTTCCCATACTCGGTTCATTTCTTGTGCGTTTTCTTCAGCCACCAGCACATCGCCGCAGCACACTTCCCAGTAGGCGCTGATGGTGGTGGGTTGGCCCGTGCGTTCCAAGCCTTCTATGGCCTGACGGGCCTTTTGTAGTTCTTGTCGGTAGTTGATGTCCATGGTTGTCAATGCTTTAGAGTGCAAAATTGCGTACCATCATTTTGTCGCCTTCAGGAGGCGTTTCTCCTTCGAACAACGGGCAGAAAATGGTCTTGTCGGACGACTGCCGCCCGTCAATGTCAACGGCCGTGCTGATGATGGTGTTGAGAAACATAAGTTCGGATGTCTTTTCTTCATACATGGCATTCACCACTTGTGAAACCTCCTTGAGCAGTGTAGCGCTTTGCTTCATCACTTTGCCATATCCGATTGCGGCAAGTCCGAGCGACGGCAGCGCTAAATAGGCACTTGCCTGCGAAATGTTGAGGCTGACTATGTCGTCTTTCAGTTTGCGGAGGTCTTCTACCGCACTCACACAGTTTTGGTGCACTTCGGTGATGGGATAGAATCCGCCTTCCACATCCGCCCGCATATTGTTGGCTGTCGGCAGAATGGAATTAGGGTCGTCTGCCTCCCGTTTGAATCTCAGTTTAACAGCCTTGCAGATTTGTCCGGCTTCCGTTTCGAGGTAGTAGGTGCAAATCTCATAAGGCGGACGGAAGCTGTTCACATATTTCACAGCCCTTTCGCTGGCAATGGATAGGTCGCGGAAGTATGTGTCTATTTCTTCGGCACCTGTGGATTTCTGTCTGGGCCATGCAGCCGAGAGCTTTTTGTCGGTCCAGAGCGGTACGGAAATTTCCGGTTTGGTGGAGCGTGCATCTTCCGGGATGACCATCTGGCAAGTGTCTTTCGACAGTTTCAGGTCGTAGAATACGAATTGTGCGGAATTGCCTGCCGTATTGGCCAGCCAGAACATCAGCTGGTGGCAGCCGTTGATAGGGATGGTAATGGTTTGCGGCTCCATTGATTCGAATACCGCCAGTTCGGCTACTACCTTTTGGTCTGCACCTATCAGCAGTGTTTCCTTGTATTCGCTTTTGTCGGCTTGCCATGTGTCAGGTCCGAGCAATTGCGCTTCACCTGCTGTCTTGAGGCATGCCACTGTGAATGTCAGCGAGTTGTATTGTCCGTAGGTATTGAAGGCGGCGCAGGAATTTTCTACTGCTTCACCGCCAGCGGCCAAGACCAGAAATGCCGCTGCTCCCATCAGTGTGCTGCCAATGAGTGTGCCACCCACTGCTCCTGCCACCACGAAGGAAGAACCTACTGCGGCTGCTCCCACTGTGGCCGCCATGGTGTTGTCTGTGCCGGAGAGCACGCCGTGGTCGAGCGAGAAGTGCGTACTGGTTTGGAGCATGAAGCCTTTGTTGATGCGGCTGCCATCGGGCATGGTGAAATATTTCCTTTGTGTGGAGCCGTCGTAAAATACATTGCCTTGGCTGGTGCTTACATAATGTATGTAAGGCGCTCCGAGGTCAATCAGGTCAATGTTGTAAGGGCATTCGGGAATGGGGTGAACGAACAGGTCGTTTTCCACCGGTTCGCCACGATACACCACCAAATCACCAATACCGTAAGCCCCCACATTCATTGTGCCCTGTCCGCCGTTCTCAAAGCGTAGTTTGCGGCATTTGTTGAGGGGGAGTACATATTTCTGGTTCGGGCTGGTGGCATTGAGCGGAGCTTCCAAAATAAGCCGGTCATCGGCATAAACCATGAGTTTGTCATTGTTCATCACCCAGCTTTTGCCTACATATCCGGCTGTAAAGCTGACATAGTCGAATTCATTGCCGAGGTCGAATGCGACGTAGGAAACCACATTATCATCCCAGAAATTGGCCTTTTCATACAGGATGAAGCCCTCGCTGAACTTGGTACCTCCCATGGAGAAAGTGATGTAGTCCGATTCGCCCGTATAGACCTGGCGGTCAACATCGCTTCGGGTGGAATAAGGCGGAATGTTTGAAATGAGTTTGCACACGTCGGGCAGGGTTTTCAACCGCGGGTCGGTTTCGCTCACGGCTGTTTCCGTTTCGACATCGGGTGCTTGCCCTGCAGGATAGACCCATGCATCGACAATAGCGCCGTAGAGGCTCATTTCCGACTGCTCGCTGAAGACGGACAGCTGGTGAACGCCCGTTACATCCAATGTGATGCGCTTGGCAATATCGTCCTGCTTGATTTCATATTCGTGCAATATTTTCCCGTCGCCCTTGATAGTAATCCACCCCTTGCCGTTGCTAGCGTCCTTGGAGTTGACCGGTCCGGCAATAAAGCTGAGCGTTTCATATTGCCCGCGGAGGTTGAAATGCGTCTGTGCCATGTTGTTGCCAATGAGCGCCATATCCATCATCAGCACAAGGCCGTAGTCATAGGTTTTATTGCCCACGCTCACCGACTTGTATTTGCTGTCGGGCGAAACCATCCAGTGACCTTTGTCCTCGAGGGCAGAATGGTTTTGTATGGTATAAGGCAGAATGTCCTTGATGAGCATCTTCTTCTCCGGCTTGCCGCTGATAAGGTTGGCGGTTTCGCATGGCTTTTCTCCGGCTTTCCAGAGGGTCGCTTCCGCAAAGCAGATGTTGCCGTTGCCCGTTACAAGCGTAAACTTGAGCTCGTTGACTCCCTTGATGTTGAGGGTGATACGCTTGTGCAGGTCATATACTTTAATTACCTCGTCCATAATCTTTTTGCCGTCGGCATAGACTGTAACGATGCGTGGGTCGCCGCCGTAAGAGCCTTTTTCCAATCCGAGTACAAACTTGATGGTTTCATATTGTCCGCCCAGCTGGAAAGTGGCATAGCCTGGATGGTAGGGGCCTACTGTATTGCCGATGGTGAACCCGTTGCTCCATGTGAGTCCGCCATAAATTTCCATGCTGCTTTTGACATTGTAGCACAGGGAGTTGACCGGTTTGTAGCTCTTGACCAGATAGCGCGTCTGTGCCTGCGTGAGCGTTGTCGTAAAGCAAAGCAGGATAATGCATAGGGGTGTAATTAGTCTTTTCATATTGTTGTGGTGTTGGTTGGTGTGTTCGTTATGCCCATGCGTCAAATCGTCCGTCGTCGTCACGCTCGTCGCTTTCGAGCGGCTCATCAAACGCAACGAGTCGTAGGTTGAGCTGCGCATGTCTCTCTTCCGTACCGACAGTGACTTCCACTTCGGGCGCTTCGTCGAGATGGAGCGTAAAGCTCTGTCCATATTCCTCCTCGCCCTCATAATAGATGTTCAGTTCGAGCGTAAGCGCTTCGTTTTTTGTTATTATGACTTCGGGAAAGTCAAACGCGTCGTGGTTGAAGCGGCGTTCACGCATGATGTTGTAGCCGGCTTTGAGTTCGTCCTTGTCATACATGTAGCGCACATAGGCTGCTCCAGTTTCATCGGTTGAGAAAGTGAGTTGCAGGGTGTCCCAGTAGTGTTGTGTTTTCATAGGTCTTTGATTTGAAAGGTGTACCACCATTGATGATTTCCGTCTTTGGTGTAAATAGCTGTTTTATAAATTTCGTTTCTATGAATGATAAATGTTTCGGTTCCCGTGTCCAGAATAATTTCTTCCGGGTAGATTTCCTGCAATTTGACATTCCCATGTAGCCATTCCGTGTTGCTATTGGGAAAAACGGATGTACCGACGTTTGCATGTTCTAGTTGGACAATGCTTTCTTCCTCGTAGCAGGAGGACCTGCCGGTTACCTCGCATTCGTTTGACCAATAATGTGTGGCTATCAGTATCATTGATATTGCAGGTTTTTGTGTGTTGTTTTTATGTATCCAACGCAAATATATAGAAAAATATCAAGTAATAAAGTTTTTTAGTGGATTTCTTTTGTTTTTATGTCTGTTGTAATCGTGTGGTTTGTTAAATAAAAGGCGGATGTGCTTAGATGAAAGATGCAACTTGTTGTTCATGCAGTCGGTTTTGCACGGAATTTGTAGGTGGAATGCGGTTTTATTTTCAAATTTCAAAAAGCGTAGAATGATTGACGAGCGTAATGACGAACAGGAACGGCTGGTAGGCGATTTGAATTGGGACGGTTTGCACCGGCCGCGTATCTATTATGCCATGGCTGCCACTTTCTGCGGATTGTTTTTGGCCGTATTGGACGGTACGATATGCAATGTGGCTTTGCCCAGTATTGCGGCGGAATTGCAGGTGAGTTCCTCTTCATCCATTTGGGTGGTCAATGCGTTTCAGTTGGTCATCATGATGACCTTGCTGCCCTTTGCCTCATTGGGCGAGCTGATTGGCTATAAGCGTGTGTATGGCTATGGAATTGTAATATTCACTTTGGGTTCGCTGTTTTGTGCCTTGTCGCCCAGCTTGTTGTGGCTGGTGCTTTCGCGTGCTTTTCAGGGAGTGGGTGCTTCGATGATTATGAGTGTAAACACGTCGCTGGTCAAATTGATTTATCCCCGTCGGCATTTGGGCAAAGGGGTAGGGCTGAATGCTACCATGGTGGCGCTGGCTTCGGTTACCGGTCCTACGTTGGCGGCAGGCATATTGTCGTTTGCTTCATGGCCTTGGCTGTTTGCCGTGAATGTACCAATGGGGGTGGTTACGTTTTTCATGGCACGCAAATACTTGCCCGACAATCCGGTGAAGGTGTTGGGCCGCAGATTCAATTGGCGTGAGGCGGTGCTCAATGCTATGACGTTCGGACTGCTCATCGGTGCGGTGGAGAGCTATTCACATGGCGGTTCGCCTTTGCTTTCGCTGGTGGGTATTGGTTTGTGTGTCGTGGCGGGCTATGTCTATGTGCGTGTGCAGAAGGGCGAGCGTTACCCGATGTTGCCGTTCGATTTGCTGCGCATTCCCATATTTACCATGTCGGTAGTGACCAGCATTCTGTCGTTCACCGCCCAGATGTTGGCCATGGTGGCTATGCCTTTCCTCTTGGCCACTACTTTTGGTTATGATGCGGTGGCTACGGGTTTGCTCATGACTTCCTGGCCGCTGGTCATCATGTTTGTAGCGCCGTTGGCCGGATGGCTGATAGGCCGTGTACATCCCGGCATATTGGGTGGTGTGGGATTAGTGTTGATGAGCATTGGCTGTTTCTGCCTTTCCTATATTCCGCTCGATGCCACAGAAGCCGACATTGTTTGGCGGCTGATGTTGTGTGGCATGGGCTTCGGTTTTTTCCAGTCGCCCAACAATCACCTGCTGCTCACTTCCGCTCCTCCAGAGCGGGCGGGAAGTGCGGGCGGCATGTTGGCCACTGCCCGTTTGGTGGGTCAGACCACGGGTGCTGCCTTGGTGGCTTTGCTTTTCCATATTTTTGGTGATAATGCGCCACACGATGCCATGCTGCTGGCTGGTATACTCACCTTGTGCGGGGCGTTGAGTTCGGGTTCCCGATTGAAAGCGCGCATGCCTAACGAGAAACGGTAAGGTCGTTTTTTAGTGGCAATTATAGGACTTGGTTCTTCTCTTGGACTGGTTTCCTTTGTTGTAGCAATAGCATAATCCTTCTTTTGTGATTATTTTATATGACTGGCAATAATCAATTATCTTTTCTGTGTTTTTTGTTGTTTTGCTGAAATTTATTTTTATCTTCGCGGCAACATATAGATATTAATTTGTCATTATATGTTCTCATTGTGCATTTCTTTGCATATCACCCTTCCTTTCCTCTGGGAGTGACATGGTCCTGCCAGACGGATTGTTCTGTCTGTCCGCAGGACGTAAAGCCAATTGTCAACTAATTTGTTCATTATTAATCTGTAAACCATGAAAAAATCAATTCTTATTGTGTTGTTGTTCATGCCTTTTCTTTGGGCGTGTGAGCAAGATATAATTGACCGTAAACCTGTAGTGCGTACATTTGAACAGGATGGTTTCCGCTTTACATTCTCCTTGCAGACGGAGGACGGAACAAACGCTACTGTGTTCAAGGAAGGGGAAAATGTAGTGTCTTCACTGACAGTTGAAAATCTTACGGGTGATACTGTTTATATGTATGATGCTTATCCTTTTCCTGGTTCTTCATTTGGCGAGGTTTTTTCTGCTGCTGATGGACATTGCATGGGGCAGCTTTTTGTCGGAGTTATAGACATGTTTGTTTCTTGCGGTCATATTGCTCCTGGCGGAAAGACTTATGTGTTGACTTATCCAGTAGCTGGCGATGAGGCCGCAAAGATCAGTCCTTTGGCTAAAGGAGAATATTATGTGGATTTTACTCGTAAATTCCAATACCATGATGATTGTATCTGTAATTCTGAGATTTCTAGTGAAGAATTGCAACAAAAACTTCATGAGTTTATTATTAGTGGATTAAAAATCAATTTTGAAGTAAGATGAGACGTATTTCTTTATTTTTCGTTTTTGTTCTTATTGCTTTGTTTGCATGGGCACAAGTTCCCGCTACATGGCATAAAGTAGAAGGTAAATATTTAATTCAACACAAAAAGATTAATTCCAATAAAATATCAGATAATATTAATTGTATAACAGAAAATTCTGTGTCATATCAGATCTCGTCTGATATGACAGAAATGGAATTAGAACTCTTAAAAAATGATACAAGTGTTGATTTTATTTCTGATGTGTATATTTCCAATGGAATAGAATATGCGTTAACTAATGAATTGTTGATTATTTCAGAAAAAAAATAGGTGAACTCCTTAATGAAATGATGTTGACGTCGTTGGTTACTTGTATTGATAGTATCCAATTTGATAGTCTTGATATATATAAAGTGAAATTTAATACGGCTGATCCATTAGCGTTATGTAATGAATTTAAGAAACATCAAGCGTGTTTAAGCGCTGAAGTTAATGTTGTTTCCCTAACTAAGAATTCTTCGTTTTATAATACCACATCGGACTTGATGAATGCAGTCTCTAAAATAAATTATTATAATTATCAGTGGAATATAGAAAATTCATTATATCCTCTTTTTGATATAAATGTATTGGATGCATGGGAAATTTCTAAGGGGCAAAATGTTAAGGTAGCGATAATTGATGATGGTGTAGATCTTGATCATGAGGACCTACAGGCGAATTTATTGGAGGGATACGATGTTACTGATGGTAAAATTGGCGGAGACACCCATGGTGGATATATAGCTCCCAGTAATCATGGAACATATTGTGCAGGAGTTATTGGGGCTCTAGACAATGATTTAGGTGTTGTTGGAGTTGCGCCATCGGCTAAAATTATTCCTATTAGGAAAGAATATTTTGATGGAGAATATTCTATTAGTAAAACAGATTGGATTATTAAAGGGCTTCAAAAAGCATATCAACTAGGTGCTGATGTTATTAGTTGTTCATGGCATATGTATGATAGCTATGTTGGTGCATGTGATCTTGCTTTAAATGAAGTGGTTGCAAATGGAAGAAAAGGGAAGGGTAGTGTTCTTGTTTTTTCATCTGCAAACATTAATGAAAAAGAAAACAACACAAATCATGTGAAATACCCTGCGTCTAGTATACAAACTATTTCTGTAGGATCTATTGATAAAAATGGAATAAGATCAGATTTTTCTTGCTATGGTATAGGCTTAGATGTTGTTGCTCCCGGCAGATCTATTCCAACAACAGTTCCTGGTGATGCATATCAAACTTTATTTAGTGGCACATCGGCGGCTTGTCCTCATGTTGCTGGTGTGGCAGCATTGATGCTTTCTGTTAATCCCAACCTTACATATGACGAAGTCCGAGAGATTATTTGTCGTACAGCCGTCAAACTACCTGATTATACATTTGTAAATGCTTCGTCAAGTAATCCTTATGGCAAATGGAATGAAGAAGTAGGGTACGGGTTGGTAGATGCAACTGCTGCTGTTTTTTCCGCTATGGCAAAAAAAAATTCTATTTCCGGTCCTTCATCAATCTGTCGTGAAGAAACATACACCATAGACGGTCTGCCTGATGGCGCAGAAGTTCAGTGGATTGCAACTGTCCCAAGGCGATTACCGCATGAAGATCCAATATTCGCTATACCATTGCTAGTAAAAGAAGGCCAAGGTACTTCAACCGTAACCTTTGAACAAGGACATTATAAAGGTTCGATTATTATAGGGAATACAAAGCCATATGTCGGTGAAGCGGTCATTTCTGCCAAGATTACTTATGGAAGTGCTTCTGTAACTCTTACAAAAGATGTCTATGTTCAGACTACTGAGCATCCTGAAATAGCAGTTAGCTTATATCCCAAACCTGATATAGATGTGGATTCTTCTATGATTACCCATCCGGGTATAGGTGGAGGTTCAACGGGTAATCTTGTACTGTCTAATATGGCGTCATATGAATTTTCGTGTGCGAACTTGGAGGGTCATGAAGATTTCCAATGGACTTTTGTAGCTTCCAATGGTACGCAGGTTAAGGATGGTCGTAGTGTTATTGTTAACCATCCTGCTAAAGGCACATTGGTGGTGACGCTTCGTCACAAGGATGGTTGTCCTGACGCGGCCATTGCTACTGAGACTTACACGGTGATGGGTTTGCGTCTGCTGGCTACCAACCCGGCAAGTGGCAGTGCTGAAATGCAAGTGGTATGGGACGCTACACCAGAAGGAGGAACGGGCGCTATGTCTTTGTCTGCTGTTCCTACTATCCCCTATGAAGGCGAATATGAGATTGAATTATGGGATTTATTGCGCGGTCGCTTGATGGTAGTAGAGGGTGAAGGAGGTTATACTCAGTTCCCGTTGGGCGGAATACCTTCCGGTAATTATGTATTGCGTCTTGTCATTGACGGACAACAGATGGATAGCTTGCCTCTGACCGTTCGCTGATACTCTCTTTAAATGTAAGGGCATTCCTTTTCGCGTCATGTGAAAGGAATGCCTTTTATATTTGTTGTAATTTTTGAGGCAATAGCACGGATAATGCTTCTTTTGTGATTATTTTATATGACTGGCAATAATCAATTATCTTTTCTGTGTTTTTTGTTGTTTTGCTGAAATTTATTTTTATCTTCGCGGCAACATATAGATATTAATTTGTCATTATATGTTCTCATTGTGCATTTCTTTGCATATCACCCTTCCTTTCCTCTGGGAGTGACATGGTCCTGCCAGACGGATTGTTCTGTCTGTCCGCAGGACGTAAAGCCAATTGTCAACTAATTTGTTCATTATTAATCTGTAAACCATGAAAAAATCAATTCTTATTGTGTTGTTGTTCATGCCTTTGTTGTTGCAAAGTTGTCAAAAAGAACAAGACGAATATGACTACGTTACGTGGATTGACCATGAAGCCATGGTTTGTGGTGTAGAAGACCCCGTAACCAATCTTCCATGGATTTCTTCCGATGTGCTTTCTGTTCCTATGCCGTTTAGTGGACTTTTGCATTTGTACGAAGATACGGTGATGCATGAAGATATTGTGGTGTGCGACTGGCGAGATTGGATAGCAGTGTATACCTGTTCCGGTCAGCTGATTGCAGACGGGGTTTATACTTCACTGAATGTTCCCGATGTGGTTTATGAAGGTATTCCGTTTGATGAATATGAACGTTCGGAGAGGACCTCTCATTGCGTTCCTCCAAAATTGTGCTTTGAATGTGATTCTCTGTTTCAGAACTATCGTTATGTCCAAACATTTTATAAAAAATATAGGGTAAAGAAATAACATGATAGGAGGAGTCTATGAAAAAATCAATTTTTATTGTATTGTTTAGCTTGCCGTTTGTTGTGTTGTCCTGCACGAAGAACGAGAATAAAATGCCGGAAGAATTGGTCGGTTCTTGGGAATGGATACGAACAGAAATGCCGGTGTCGCCGGAATATCCTCCTAAGACTCCTGAAAATACAGGCAATCAGCATGTATTATCTTTCACGTCTGATAAAACTTGGACCTATTTGCGTAATGACACAGTATGCGGTAAGGGAACACTGGAATTTGACCTATGGCAGGATGAGGATCAGTCAGAGAACTATAATTGTATGTTGTTCTATAATACAGTTGATGGTGTAATGAGCAAAATGTTCTATTCCATTACCTCAGCAAATGAATTGCATTTGTATTATCACCCATTATCAGGAGGTAGTGCACATAATTATTTTAAGAAAATGAATTAGCCATGAAAAAATCACTCTTTATTACCTTATTGCTCCTACCTTTTCTTTGGTCGTGTGAACAGGACATTACTGACCGTAAACCCGTAGTGCGAACATTTGAGCAGGATGGTTTCCGCTTTACATTCTCCTTGCAGACGGAGGATGGAACAAACGCCACTGTGTTCAAAGAGGGGGAAAAGATGCTTCCTGTGTATAAGGTGGAAAATTTGAATGCAGATACAGCCTATATTGCAGAATCTTATGCAGACCCTCGTAATTATGATACAGGCTTTTTCAATGTGTATGCGGCGAGTGATAATAGTGAAATTGCCTATATAGCCATGGATGTGCTTGCTATAGTCAAACCTTGTTTGCATATAACACCAAGTGGAGTGGTCGAATATACGGTTTCTCCTTCTGCCATACAGAAGTCATTGGATAAAGCTTCCTATTATGTTGCCTTTACTCCGCGCTTTGCCTACTATTCTTCTTGTTGTCACTATAGTGATAGTGAAGGACTTGATGAACGGATAAATATAGAAATTCCTGAGTTTAAAATCAATTTTGAAGTAAAATGAAAAAATCACTCTTTATTACCTTATTGCTCCTACCTTTTCTTTGGTCGTGTGAGCAAGATATAACTGACCGTAAACCTGTAGTGCGTACATTTGAACAGGATGGCTTCCGCTTTACATTTTCCATACAGACGGAGGACGGAACAAACGCTACCGTGTTCAAGGAAGGGGAAAATGTGGTATCTTTTTTTGTTGTTGAGAATATTTCGGGTGATACAGCTTTTGTGGCTGAAAGCTATTCATCTGCTTATAAGAATGATAACTTCGGACGGGTGTACAGTGCTGATGGTGAAGATCTGGGACGTCCGGCTGTTGTGATGCCGGCTGAATGGATTATTTGCCGTCATATGGAACCGGGTGCGGCTTGGAGAAGTGGTCTAAGTTATCCTGGTGATGATGTGCGTAATTTGCAATATTTGAAGCGTGGTGAATATTATGTTGCCTTTGCTCCGCGCTTTGCCTACTATTCTTCTTGTTGTCACTATAGTGATAGTGAGGGACTTGATGAACGGATAAATGTAGAAATTCCTGAGTTTAAGATCAATTTTGAGGTAAAATGAGCTACTCCACTCGCCTTGTACTATCTTTTCAGAAGATACGATGCGCCTTGGCATAGCCAAATCACAAAACTTCGTTTTCCATTTAATGCTTGAATTTGGGCGGCGGTTCAGCAAAACAAAGCAGGCTTTCTTTGCGTTCACCTTGCTCCAAATTTGTCTCTGCGCTTGGCTTTCAGTATCTTTTCAGAAGATAGCTGTCGGCTTGGGATAAAAAATATTTGAAACAAGTTTCTATATTTTGTTCTCCGCTCGCCTTGTACTATCTTTTCAGAAGATACGATGCGCCTTGGCATAGCCAAATCACAAAACTTCGTTTTCCATTTGTCTCTGCGCTCGGCTTTCAGTATCTTTGTGGCTTTGATTAAAAAAGAAAAAGCAAAGACCATGAAGAAAATCAGTATGTTATTTTGTGCTTGCCTTATCTCGGCAGCCGCACTGCAGGCCAATGACAGCCTGTTGGATGATATTGTAACAGGCAAATTCAAGGCGAAACCGGCCCCCATGATGACCTTGGCCGAAGACGGAGAACATTATTACCAGTTGAGAGACGACGCCATTGTGCGCTATCAGTTGAAAAGCGGCAATGTGGTGGATACGGTGTTTAATGCCAAAACTGCCAAAGGCGAGAAAATAGAGCAGGTTGAAGGCTTTATGATGGGGCCTGACGGACGCTCCCTGTTGGTGTATAACAATTACGAACAGATTTACCGCCGTTCCTACAAGGCCGATTATTATCTGTATGACCTTCGCACCCGTGAACTGAACCGCTTGTCGGAAACGGGACGGGAAATGGCCGTGAAGTTCTCACCCAATGGCCGCTATATTGCTTATGCCTATAACAACAACCTCTATGTGTATAAATTGGATTTCCACAGCACGGTGGCGGTAACCACCGATGGCGAGGCCGGTAAAATCATCAACGGTACGCCCGACTGGCTCTATGAAGAGGAATTCGGTACACGCGAATTGTTCGACTGGTCGCCCGACAGCAAACTGCTGGCTTTTGTGCGCTTCGACGAAACGGCTGTGCGCATGTTTGACTTCCAGTTCTTTATGCCCCAGTCTTTCACTTCTGACGAGACCTTGCTCTATCCTTACAGCTTCACCTACAAATATCCGAAAGCAGGCGAAACCAATGCAAAAGTAAGCGTATGTGTCTATGACACCTATTATAAATCCATCAAAACCATGGATGTGGATACGGAAAATGCTTACATCCCACGCATCCGCTGGACAGGGCAACCCGACCAGTTGGCCATTTTCCGTCTGAACCGCAACCAGAACCGTTTGGACATGTTTTACGCCAATCCTAAATCCACAGTCTGCACCCCCATTTATACGGAAGAAGATGAGCGCTATGTGGACTTCATGCAACTGGATGAGTGGCAGTTCCTGGAAGACGGCAGCTTTGTGGCTGTCAACGAAACCGACGGTTATCGTCATGTGCACCAATACGACAAAAACGGATTGCACAAAAAGCAATTGACCAAAGGCAATTGGGATGTAATGACCTTCTATGGCGTTGATGTGAAACGCCGTGTGGCATATATTCAGGCTGCCGACAAAAACCCGATGACGCGCAATCTGTATGCTGTATCCTTGAAAAACGGCAAGATGCAGCCCCTTTCTACGGAAGAAGGTACGCACAATGCGCTTTTTGCACCGGGTTATTCCTATTTCATTGATACCTATTCCAGCATTGAAACACCAACAAGGGTAACGCTTTATGACGCCGACGGAAAGCCATTGCGTGTTTTGCACGAAAATGATGCTGTGGGCGAGGCATTCAAACAATTGAATCTGCCCAAGAAAGAGTTTTTCAGTTTCCAGACCGATGAGGGAATCACGCTTTACGGATGGATGGTCAAACCGGCCAATATGGAACCGGGCAAGAAATATCCTTTGCTGCAAGTGCAATACAGCGGTCCGAACTCACAGCAGGTACTCAACAACTGGAAAATAGATTGGGAGTATTATCTGGCTACGGAAGGCTATATCGTGGCTTGTGTGGACGGACGTGGCACGGGTGCACGCGGTTCTGAATTCCGCAAATGTACCTATCAGAACATTGGGCAACTGGAAACGGCCGACCAGGTGGCAAGTGCCCGTTATTTCGGAAGCCTGCCTTATGTGGACAAAGACCGTCTGGCTATTTGGGGATGGAGCTTTGGAGGTTACATGACCTTGATGTGCATGAGTGTGGACGAACCGGTTTTCAAGGCGGGTATTTCTGTGGCTCCAGTAACCGACTGGCGTTTCTACAACACGGCCTATACGGAAAGGTATATGCGCCGTCCGCAGGAAAACTTCAAGGGCTATGACGAGGGTTCGCCTTTGTTGCGTGCCGACAAGTTGACAGGCAACCTTCTGCTCGTACATGGAACAGCCGATGACAATGTGCATGTGCAGAACGCCTACAACTATGTGCATCGTCTGGTAGAAGCCGGCAAACAGTTTGAAATGCAGATCTATCCTGATGAGAATCATTTCATCCGAAAAGGCAATTCTTATCGTCATTTGTATCACCGCATGAAATTGTTTTTAGATAAAAATTTGTAGAAAAATGGCAATTGTTGGTACTGCTTTGACAAAAAAACGGTATCTTTGCATGCCGTTTTGAAAGCGGTATGAACTAACCAATCTTTTTTTAACAAATAAAAATCTGTAAATATTCATGGGAACACAGAAGAATGGAAACGTTGTAGCGATTATTACAATGCTTTTCCTGTTTGCGATGATTTCTTTCGTAACAAATTTGGCAGCACCAATCGGTGTTATCTGGAAAAATCAGGAAGCTTTTGAAGGATCTAATTTCTTGGGTATGTTGGGAAATATGATGAATTTCCTTGCCTACTTGTTTATGGGTATTCCTGCTGGAAAACTATTGGCTAAAATTGGTTACAAAAAGACGGCTTTGGTAGCTATTGCCATTGGCTTTTTCGGAGTATTGATTCAATTCCTTTCCGGTATTGTTGGTGTGGGTGGCGTTTTGTGCGGATTGCCTGCCAATTTCTACGTATATCTGTTGGGTGCTTTTGTGGCTGGCTTCTCTGTATGTATGTTGAATACAGTGGTCAACCCTATGCTCAACCTTTTGGGTGGCGGCGGTAATCGTGGTAACCAACTCGTGCAGTTGGGCGGTACAGCCAACTCTTTGGCCGGTACACTGACGCCTATGTTGGTGGGTGCATTGATTGGCCAGGTAACAAAAGATACAGCTATCACCGATGTCAATTTGGTACTTTATATTGCTTTGTGCGTGTTTGCTGCAGCATTCTTTGCGTTGGCTTTCATTCCTATTGCCGACCCGGAACAGGCACAGGCTTCTACTTCCAAACCCGAACATTCTCCTTGGAATTTCCGCCACTTTGTGTTGGGAACAGTGGCCATCTTTGTTTATGTGGGCATCGAGGTAGGTATCCCTGGAACATTGAACTTCTACCTTTCTGATACCAGTGCCAATGGTGGTGGACTTGACCCGAAATCAGCTACTTCCATTGCCGGATTTGTGGCTGGTACATATTGGTTCCTCATGCTTATCGGACGTTTCTTCGGAAGTATGATTGGCGGAAAGGTTTCCAGCAAAACCATGTTGACTTGCGTGGCTTCCTGCGCTATCGTATTGGTGGCATTGTCCATGTTCTTGCCTCACACCATGACTTCCATGCCGGTGTTCACGGGCTCTTCCTTTGCTGTGGTTGACGTACCTTTGGCAGCCTTGTTGCTCGTTTTGTGCGGTTTGTGCACTTCCATCATGTGGGGTGGCATTTTCAACCTCGCTGTAGAAGGTCTGGGCAAATATACTTCTGCTGCTTCTGGTATCTTCATGATGATGGTGGTCGGTGGTGGTATCCTGCCGCTGTTGCAGAACTGGATAGCCGACCAGACCACTTACATGTCCAGCTACTGGGTGGTGATTGCCGGATTGGCCTACATCCTTTATTACGCTTTGCGCGGTAGCAAGAATGTAAACAAGAATATTCCTGTCGATTAATCTTTATTACTAACCAATATCCGCTTCGGCGGCTAAATGAAACAATACAATGGAAAAACCTTATGTAGTCGGTATAGACATAGGCGGTCAGACCGCAAAAATCGGTATAGTGGATGCACGTGGTAATGTGTTGGACCAGACAGCCATCCGCAGTGATGATACGACCGATGTAAACGTATTCGTAGAAAACCTTTCTATTGCTGTAGAGAAATTGGTGACCAAAAACTATAGCATGGACCAGATAAGAGGCATTGGTGTCGGTGTGCCCAATGGTAATTACTATCAGGGAACGGTAGAAAATGCGGTAAACCTCAAATGGGGCGGCAGCAACAGCTTGATTCCGTTGGCACAGCTCTTCAGCGACCGTGTCAAGTTGCCGGTACGTCTGACCAATGACGCCAATGCGGCTGCTTTGGGCGAAATGACCTATGGCGCAGCACGCGGCATGAAAAACTTTATTATGATTACATTGGGAACAGGCGTAGGCAGCGGTATCGTGGTCAACGGTTCATTGCTTTACGGTCATGACGGCTTTGCCGGTGAATTGGGCCATGTTACCATGGTACGTCAGAATGGCCGTGTGTGCGGTTGCGGCAAGACTGGATGCCTCGAAACCTATGCTTCTGCGACGGGTGTGGCACGTACAGCACGCGAACGCATAGAAACAACCGATGTGAAGAGCATATTGCGTAATATCCCACCTGAGAGCATTACTTCCAAGGATGTGTTTGAAGCAGCCAAGGAAGGTGATGAATTGGCGAAGGATATCTTCCAGTTTACAGGAAAGATTTTGGGAGAAGCATTTGCTGATTTTGTTGCTTTCAGTTCACCCGAAGCTATCGTGTTGTTCGGCGGATTGACCAAGGCGGGTGATATGCTCTATGAGCCTATCGTAGAAAGCATGAATGAAAACCTGATGCCTTTATGGCGTGGCAAAATCAAGGTTTTGTTCTCCACTCTGAAAGAAAGCGATGCTGCTATTTTGGGCGCAAGCGCTTTGGCTTGGGAATTGTAGGATAATCTCTATAATAGTAATGCGAAAAAGGTGGCCGACAGCCACCTTTTTTGTTTCTGCTGTGATTTTGTAGCCAAATTGTTTGGTATGGATTCTCCAAAATCCCCTATTATTGGATGTGTATAAAAATCTTCTCTTTTATTATTGGCTATTACGGATTTTTTTATTTAGATTTGCAGAATGAAAGTAAATATCTTTCATGCATTTACTTAGAAAAACAGAAAGGATATTGTTATGGACTCACTTGAATTGAACAAGGACATTGTGGCTGAAGAAAATGCCAGTAAGGTAGAGAAAGAAGTGGCTAAGGAAGAAAAAGCTGCTGAAGTTGTAGTGGATGAAGCCGCAGTAAACTCTGATGAAACACCAAAGAAGGATGTTGAACCGAAAACGAAAACATCGTTGTTACAGGAACTGCGTGCTGTAATTCAGGAAGAAGCACCTGAAATGAAAGCTAAGGTGGATGCGTTGAAGCAGTCCTTCTATAAAATATATAATGAGGAGCAGGAAATCTTGCGTCGTGAAGCAATAGAACTGGGAAATGCTTTTGTTCAGCAGGTGGACGAAGTGGAACAGGAGTTCAAGCAATTGCTGGCACAGTACAAACAAATGAGAGCTGCCAAATTGGCTGAAGCAGCCCGCCAAGCCGAAGAAAACCTGTTGAAAAAGCAGCACATCATCCAGCAGATAAAGAATATGGTTGAAGAAGCCAGCAATGGTTTGGATGTAACCACTAAATTTGCAGAAGTAAAGCAATTGCAACAGAACTGGAAGGAGATTGGACCTGTTCCAGAAACGGAGGTGCGTGAAATCAACAAACAATTCTCCACTTGCCTGGATCAATATTATGATTTGGTCAAGATTAATCATGAATTGCGTGAATATGATTTACGCAAGAATTTGGAAAGCAAGACGCAATTGTGTGAAGCAGCAGAAGCGTTGGCCGACAGAACTGACATTGTAGCCGCTTTCAAAGATTTGCAACAATTGCATGAGAAATGGTCGGAAATCGGACCTGTTGCACGTGATATCCGTGAGGCACTTTGGAATCGTTTCAAGGAAGCATCTACGGTCATCAATAAAAAACATCAGGATTATTTTGACCGGATACATAAACAGGAGGAGGAAAATCTCCAAATCAAGACAACACTTTGTGAAAAACTGGAGGCCATTGACACTACAGAACTCTCCAGTTTCAAACAATGGGATGAAATGACCCAACAAGTAACTGCCATTCAGGAAGAATGGAGAAAGGTGGGTTATGCTCCACGTAAAAGCAATCAACAGATTTATGAGCGCTACAGAGCTGCTTGTGACAAATTCTTTGACCAAAAGTCAGCTTTCTATAAACAGATAAAGAGTGACCTGCAGAAAAACCTCGAACGTAAGCGTTCGCTGTGTGGTGAGGCAGAAGCGTTGAAAGACAGTACGGATTGGAAGGCAACCACCGAAAAAATGGTAGCATTGCAAAAGCAATGGAAAGAAATCGGTGCTATACCCCATAAATATGCTGATGACCTTTGGAAACGTTTCCTTGCTGCTTGTGACTATTTCTTCGAAAAGAAAAAAGAAAACTTTGCTGGTCAGCGTCAGGAGGAAACTGAAAATCTCAAGAAGAAAAAGGAGATTATCGAAAAAATTGAAGCTTTGACTGCTGATGACTTGAAGACAGCGCAGGAAACACTTCGTGCTTTGATTGCAGAATTCAATGCAGTTGGGTTTGTACCGTTCAAGGAAAAGAACAAAATTCAGGAACGTTTCAAGAAGGTGGTCGATGAACAGTTTGACAAACTTAATGTGGATGTAACAAACAGACGTTTGGATGTGTTCAAGTCCAATTTGGAAGATATTGAAGCTAAGGGAGCAGACAAGTTGGCTGATGAGCGTCGCCGTTTGTTGCGCATTTACGACAACCTGAAAGCTGAAATCGCCGTAAGCGAAAACAATATCGGTTTCTTCTCGGCAAAAAGCAAGAAATCAGAGAAACTTTTGCAGGAATTGGAACGTAAAATCAAGTCACTGAAGGGCGAACTTAAGGTCATTGAAGCGAAGATCAATCTTATTGATGAAAAGATGAATTGATATGCACTTGATTATCAAATGTCAAGAATATAATTTGTTTTTTTTAATAAGATAATTACTCTCAAAGTATTGCCTATTAAAAGAAAAGCACTATATTTAGAGCGAAATTGAAACAACATTAGTACAAACCTTAAATATTTGAAGCTATGACAAAGACCATCACATTTAATGAACTGCGCAAGGTGAAAGACAGCTTACCAACTGGTAGCATGGAAGCAATCGCCCAAGAGCTAGGAATAGATGCCGATGAAGTAAGATCTTATTTCGGAGGTAAAGGAGCAGATGGTGTTGGATTCCATATTGAACCCGGACCTGACGGCGGACTTGTAATGCTCGATGATACTAAAATTTTGGAAGTAGCTCTTCGTATTGCATGGGAAAATAAAGTGTAACTTTTATTAGAGCAAACCTTTAACGTGGAAATGTCTGATCAGTGATGAACGGCATTTCCACGTTTTTTGTTTATCCCCCCCTTTACAGATTCTACTGTACAACTGTTTATGGGCATTACTCTTAAAAAAGATTCCTATTCTTCTGTTTTTCTTATAAAGTATAACAGCCGGATGGGCTAAATTGGTCATTCAGATTATTTGTAGTAACTTTGCCCGTTGATTGTTTTTACGTATAATCCGAAGTTTTCCCTGTTTTGGGTGGGAGAATTATAATCTGTAATTATATGCCAATACGCAAATTGTATTTCCTTATTTCCGTTTTGTTTGTTGTGGCTTTTGCTGCTTGCAAGAAGAAAATTGTTCCTGATTTTACTTATGAGCCGGCACAACCAAGAGCAGGACAGACGATTACGTTTACAAATACCACAACGGAAGGCGAGTTTTGGAACTGGACCTTTGGAGACGCAACTACATCAACCAGCAAAAATCCATCAAAAGTATATAGGGCGCCAGGCGTTTATTCGGTGAGCTTAAGGGTCGATTCCAATGATAACTATATGCGTACGAAGGAAATCATTGTTTATGATACGATTCCTGTAATTTCATCGAGCGTTGACACGGTGAAATACTACGAGCCTTTTACGCTTTCTGTATTGGTTTATAATCCTTATTACAGAAAAGTGACCTATGACTGGACTTTTTCTGAAAATGCAGTTTCTGACCAGATAGATGAAGAGCACAAGTCTGACAAAGCTAGCATTAATCTGTTCTTCAATAAGACCAATACAACGGAAACTATTCTGCTCACTGTTACAGTGGGGGATTCAGTTTACAATATATCACATGAATTATATGTACATGATGTGCCGGCACCATCTGTTGTGATGGTCGATGGTGATGGCAATCTTTGGAGACAACGTTTGTATGTCAATGGTTTGGAGGAGGCATCCGAATGGATGGATACACATTTCCATAATGTCGTTTCTACGGCGGTCTATAATGATGTGCTGTATGTGTTTGATGCGGGTTCGCACATTACGCCAGCTGAATGGACTGATGAGATGCAGGGTGACGGACGTATTGTGGCGGTCAATCTGACTGCCGGTGCACAGGAAAATGTTATCACCACTACCCAGCATCCACGTTACAGCTTCTATCGTGGCATGGTAAGGGGCAATTATATCTATTGGACGGATTATGATGATTTTGTGTATAAGGCACCGGTATCTGCAAGAAATAAGGAATTTACCTGGAATGCAGCTGCACAGGATTCTTATGAATATTATCTGCTTCAGGCATCGCATCTCGGTTATTTCAACAAGGGACTTTCTGCCGGACAGCCTTCTGGTGGTATTGCCATATATGCTGATACGTATTTTTGGGCAAAATACGGAAGTGGAAAAGGTGTTTACCGTTTTACCAATGACGATATCTTGAATGAACCGGCTACAGATGATACGCCTGCTCCCACTGTAGGACATATTTTGGCGGATTATTCAGTAGAGACTTTTGCTTTGGATGAGATTAACCGTAAAATCTACTTTGTGGACAATTCCACTGCCAATGCAGGATTGTGGGTGGCCAATATAGACGGACGCAATCCGCGTAAGATTACATCCGACTGTACGGGTGGTATCTATATTGACAACCATTCTGACAAATTCTTCTTTACTGATTCGGAAGGTGTGAAAAGCTGCCGTCTGATGGCTACTGATAATAATGTGATGATAGAGGAACCGCAGTATTTCTCATCTGTACAGGCCACTTCTATTGTAGTGGACCCTAAATTCCGTTGATAGAGATGCCTTTCCATTCCCGCTTTTCTCCTGATAAGGGATGTTCTGTCTATGTGTGGCATATTCAGGAATCCGTTGAAGAGCTGGAGGCGCTTTTGCCGCAGGTAGATGTGCCCGTTTCCAAATCACAGCAACGGCGCAAGGAACGTCTGGCGGTACGCTTGCTTTTGCTGCAGGCGGGCATAACAGGATTGGCTTACGAGGAAAGCGGCAAGCCTTATCTTGTTGATGGACCCTATATAAGTATTTCGCATTCACGTGATTGGGTATGTGTGGCTTTGCACGATAGCCGTCCTATTGGCATTGACTTGGAATGTTTTTCCGATAGAATGTTTGCTTTGGCGCAGCGTTTTATGAATGAAGAAGAATTATCCTCTTTGCCACACGATAAAACGGTGATGCATTTGGCTTGGTGTGCCAAAGAAGCGACCTACAAGATATTTGGTGACAGTTTGGTGGATTTTCGTGCTTCCATGATGGTGCACCCATTTGATGTTACTGCTGGAGGTGGAGAGTTCATCCTGCAATTGAATACAGACGGAAAAAGGCTGACCATGAAGTATATGTTGAACACTGATTACGCATTGGTCTATTGTATTCTATGACACACGATATCTATCAATTGATTCAAGAAAACAAGGCGGCAGGCCGCAAGATGCTGGCCATATTGCTCGATCCCGACAAATGTTCCAATGTCGGTCAAACGCTGTTTGAAAGCATTTCGAACGCTCGACCTGACTTTGTTTTCGTGGGAGGAAGTGTAGTGGATGGTTCGGTGGATAATTTGGTCAGAACATTGAAGCAACATTTGCCTTTTCCCGTATTGCTTTTTCCAGGCGATGCCCGCCAGTTTACACCCAATGCCGATGCTTTGTTGCTGCTGTCCCTTATCTCAGGCCGAAATCCCGATTTGCTTATCGGACAACATGTCAATGCTGCCATGGCCATCAAGCGTTCTGCCATAGAGGTGATTCCCACAGGTTATATTCTGATTGACGGTGGACGTCGGTCGGCTGTAGAACGGGTGAGCCATACGCAGCCGCTTCCTGCCGATTGCCCTGAAATGGCTGTTGCTACTGCTGTGGCTGCTCAGTTGTTAGGTATGAAAATGGTCTATTTGGAAGCGGGTAGTGGAGCGCTTACTTCCGTTTCACCGG